>CAIYZW010000416.1 GCA_903930725.1 uncultured Bacteroidota bacterium | reverse complement strand
TTACCATGGCTTTTGCAATTTGTCCGCCCATATAAGGGTCTTCGCCGCCACCTTCAGCAATCCTTCCCCAGCGTGGGTCGCGGGCAATATCAACCATAGGCGAAAATGTCCAGCAAATGCCGTCGGCGCTGGCTTCCTGCGCAGCGATGCGGGCGGTTCTTTCGATCAGTTTCATATCCCAGCTACACGAAAGGGCAAGCGGAATCGGAAAAGTGGTTTCGTAACCGTGAATAACGTCCATCCCAAAAATAATCGGGATTTTTAAACGGCTCTCTTCAACAGCAACCTTCTGGACAGCATGGATTTTTTCGACAGATTTGATGTTGAAAAGCCCGCCAACCTTGCCTTCCTTGATTTTTCGGCCAATGTCGGAGTTGGAAGCCTGCCCGGTGACGATATCGCCGGCACCTGTCAGATTTAACTGGCCGATTTTTTCTTCCAGAGTCATTTTACTCATCAGGTCCGTGACAAATTTGTCCATTTCACTGTTTGATGAAGTTTGTTGCTGCTGGCATGAGGCCAGCATCAGTATTAAAAATACCGCTAAAATTGATGTCAGATTCTTCATAATTTTAAAATAATTTATTCGCTTTTAATGATTTCTGTTCTTTCGGAAACCCCGTTTTCGTTAAAGGCTTCAATGGTAAAATAGTAAGGCATTTCTTTGTCCATAGTTTTTAACCAGTACTCATAACCGCCATAAACCAGGATGCAATTATACAATTTATCGGGTGAAGTGCCTAAGCAAATGTTGTAACCTATCGCATTATCAACCTGTTTCCACTTTAGCCAGGCGCTGCGTTTGTCGCTTTGGGTGCGAAGAACGATTAATTTTTCGACCTTGCCTGGTTTTGTGTCGTGTCCATTCCCAAAAACACGCAAGCCGCTGATGGCAAATTTTCCGTTGGCCATGTGGATATTTTCAAGTTTGATAAACCGGGCTTCGGCCGGTTCTTTCAGTTCGACATAATCGTGCGGGACGTCGGTGGTGTTTTTGCTTTTATCAATCAAGATGCTCCATTTTTTTCCATCTAAAGAACTATAAACCTTGTATTGATGAAAAATGTCCGTCCGCTTTCCAAGGATATCAGCATCCTGATCGGCATAATTAATTTGAATTGCCTTCACAGTTGAGACTTCGCCCAAATCGGAAGCGATCCACTCGCCGGCCTTGTCGCTGGCGGCGCACCAGTAGGTCTGGATTTTTTCGTCGACGGCATTGTTGGCATAAAAACTACCATACGTTGATGAAACTGTGACCGGTTTATTGTAGTTCAGGATCATCCAGCCTGTAAAGCGGCTTTGCAGGTGGTCGGCTTTTCCATCGGGGAGATAATGCGGAAAATCGCCAAAAACAGTGTTGCAGTACATCACATCGTCCTTGTCGAAACCGGCTGGCCAAACACCATTGCGGCGTTCGAAGTTGTTTTTTACCGAAACCGGAACCGTGCTCACATGCCAGTAATTTCCCCAGTTATCCTGGAAAGTTGATCCATGGCCGGCGCCGCGGGCAAAACCGCCTGGTTTGTACGAAAGCGGCAACGACTGATGCTGAAATCCGTTAAGCGGCTTGTCGGAAATTGCAACGCCGTCGGAATAACCGCTGAACTCGGTTCCCGGAGCCCCATACTGGAGGTAATATTTGCCGTTGTATTTGGTCATCCAGGCACCTTCGATAAACGGATCGAGAAAAGTGTTGTCCATATTTTCGCCAAAGCGGTGCCAGCCAAACCTGTCGTCATTTAGAAGCAACAAAGGTTCGCGGGTTCCATAAGGCTCGAAAGTTTTGCGGTTCAGCTCGATGCCAAAAAGCGGGAATTGATTGCTGCTGCCGTTGTACATATAAAGTTTGCCGTCGTCATCCACAAAGAAGGCAGGGTCCCAGCCGCCAATATCAAACTTATGAACAACTTCTTTCCATTCGTTTTCTTTGGGATTGGTGCTCATCCAGATTGGAAACTCGCGGGTGTAGGTCGAGCCAAAAACCAGCAAAGTGTCGCCCTGAATCCATACGGCAGGCGCACACAAGTCATCATAAACGTGGTGATCAGGTCGCAAAAACGACTTTGAAACAAAAGTCCAGTTGCTTAAATCCGGACTCCACCAATAGCCCCACTGGTTGGTCGAAAAGAGGTAATAATCGCCTTTGTAATTCACGATTACCGGGTCGGCAGTAGCACGGTGTTTTCCCCATTCGGCAAAATTTGGAATAGGCGTAAAGCCGTAATCCAGGTTCATGGGGTTGCAGTAGGTTTTTTGCTGGGCTGTGGCCTGAAAGCCAGTTGTGACAGCCACCAGGATGACCAAAAGTAATTTTATGAGTTTCATTTGAGTTGAATATTTATTTCGTTTGATGAATTGTTGATGACGAACATTTTTTGTCTTAAAACCGGTTCTGCTTCTCTTAACGATTTGTAATAATTTTTGTCGTAATAATCGGCCAGGTTTTCGAGTCCATCCAGGATTTTGATGCTGCAATCTTCAAGTTTCAGGTCTGAATTATTTATTGAAACATTTTGAAATTCTTCATTAAAACCGTGCAAAATAACTTTAAGTTTTTTGAATTTAGAAGAAAAATCGCCTTCCTGCTTTCCAAAGATAATCTGGTTTGCGGATGGGTTAAACTCAATATTCCTTTTACAGAAATTTCCTTTTTGATAATCGAAACCATCGCCGGCATCTTCGTAATAAAGCCATGATTTTTTTACGTTTCCATTATAGATATGAACGAATATAGTATCCGAAGGCTTGTCTTTGGTGGATTGTACGAGGCTTTGTAACGGCAGGACTGAAGAGGCTTTTACATAAATGGGGATCTGATAAACCGGGACTTCCTGCAGCCATTCTTTGTCGCCTGCGATCACTTCATCTGTAAATAAATCGTACCATTCTCCGGCGGGAAGCCAGGTTTTCTTGATTTTTTCGATCGAAGTCACCGGCACGATCATCAAAGCATCACCAAACAAAAACTGGTACTGGAAAAGGTTGTCGTAAACATTTTCTTCAAAAGGATAATCGAGGCATAAACTGCGTGCGATAGGCATTCCGGTGGTTGAAGCCTCATAAAAAGCCGAATAAATGTAAGGCATCAGGCGGTAGCGAAACCCGAGGTAGGTTTTTGCGATGGCCTCAGCTTCTTCGCCGTACGACCAGGGTTCGTTGGCCGGGGTAAAAAATCCTTTGTGGTTTCTCAGATAAGGTGAAAATACGCCAACTTCCATCCATTTTATAAAAAGTTCCTTGGTTCCGTCGCCGATGTAGCCGCCAAGATCGGGACCCACAAAAGGAATTCCGGAAAGTCCCATCTGATTATTCAGCAAAACGCCGCCCAGCAAAAATTCATCCGTGGCGGTATTATCGCCGGTCCAAACCGCCGAATAGCGCTGAACTCCAGCAAAGCCTGACCGGGTTAAAATAAAAGGCCGCCGTCCTTCACCAAATTTCATCGCCGATTCAAAGCTCGAACGCGCCATCTGCATCCCAAAAACATTTTTGGCTTCTAATGCATTGGCTTTTCTGCCATCAAAATCGAAAAGCAAATTATCGGGCAGGTAACTTCCGCCCACCGCCGGTTCGTTCATGTCGTTCCAGTAGCCGTGGATGCCGTTTTCGGGAAGGAATTTCATTTTTTCGATCCACCATTCACGGGCTTTCGGATTTGTGAAATCGGGGAAATGGTTCGTGCTGGGGGCAATATCCGAAACAAACAAACTGCCATTGGAATATTTAACAAAAATATCCTGCTTCAATCCGTCGTGATGGGCAAAGTAGGTGGTGTCAATCTTAATTCCCGGGTTTACCGAGGCCGTGATTTCGATGTTCAGTTTCTTTAAACCGGCAGCCAGGCCGGGCAAATCCGGGAAACGGCTTTTGTTAATCCTGAAAGGTTCATAATCCTGTAAATAATCGGCATCCAGCACGATGCAATCAATGGGGATATTCTTTCTCCGGAAGTTTTCGGCAAGTATTTTTACATTTTCCTGTGGGTAATAGCTGCAGCGCGATTGGTGGTAACCCAGGCTCCACAAGGGTGGCAGAGGCATCCTTCCTGTGAGTGAGGTGTAATGTTGGATAATTTTTCCAACGGAATTATCATAAAAGAAGAAATAGTCGGCATCGCCACCTTCGGCATTTATCGAAGAAAACTCCGGTGTTGATAATCCGAAATTGAAAAAGGTCTTGTA
>CAIYZW010000415.1 GCA_903930725.1 uncultured Bacteroidota bacterium | reverse complement strand
GCAGCAACCGGCGGCAAAACGGCCAACAATAGGCGTTGTGTTGAGTGGTGGAGGCGCCAAAGGTTTTGCACACATCGGTGCGTTAAAAGTATTGGTTGATGCGGGCGTGCCCATTGACTATGTTGGCGGAACCAGCATGGGTGGCATTATTGGAGGTCTTTTTGCTATTGGTTATCACCCCGACAGCCTCGAAAAATTAGTTACCGAAATGAATTGGGATGCTGTGCTAGCCGACGAAATCGCACGTCGCGATCTTTCGATGGCCGAAAAAGCCGCCGATGGAAAATATTTCTTCAAATTGCCTTTTCGCGACAACCGGATCGAATTACCGGGTGGTTTAGTTGCCGGGCAGTCGGTTTACAACATGTTATCCTATTTTTGCAGCCCCGCCTATGGAATTAACGACTTTAACGATTTTAAGATACCATTTGTGTGCATTGCTGCCGATATCGAACATGGCGAACCGGTAACGCTCAATCACGGCTATCTTCCCGACGCGTTAAGGGCTACCATGGCAATCCCAACGTTTTTTGCACCCGTCGAAATTGATGGAAAACTTTTGGTTGACGGTGGATTGATTAATAATTATCCTGTAAAAGAAGTTAAGGCGCTTGGCGCTGATATTATTATAGGTGTTGATGTTTCGGATAAATTATACAACAAAAAAGAGCTTGGCTCATTTTTTAAGGTACTCGATCAGGCCACTTCATTCCTGCGCCGTCCGGCCTACGAAGATGCACTCGGGTTAACTGATGTTTATATTAAGCCCCAGCTCGGAAGTTTTGGTATTTCGAGCTTTACCAGCGCCGATTCGATTATTAAAACCGGCGAAGTGGCTGCCCTTAAAGCGCTGCCTCAAATTATGGCCATTATTGATTCGCTCGGTTTAACCCACGACGTAAAACCCGCTTATACCCTTCAGGCCCACCCTGTCGATTCCATTTTAATTAACGAACTGGTTATCGAAGGCATCAACAAGGTTTCGCCCAACTTTGTTACCAGTGTGCTGCAGTTGCAGATATTAAAATACCATTCACTCGAAAAGATTCAACAAAGCATCAACAAACTTTACGGTACACAGAACTTTAATAAAATTACCTACGAAATTATACCGCTCGACAGAGGTGGCGTCAGGTTTAAGATTAATCTCGAAGAAAATCAGGGAGGTGAATTCAGGGTAGGACTTCATTATGACACCGATTTTAAAGCATCATTTTTGCTCAACCTCACCTATCGGAATTTATTGTTCAGTGGCGGGCGGCTCATGTTCGATCTTGCGCTTGGCGATAACAGCAGTTTCGAAACCGATTACCTTTACGACCGTGGTTGGAAGCCCGGATTTGGCGCAAAGCTCCAGGCATATACTTTTAATGCTTATTTGTACGACGATACCCAAAAATACGCAAGTTTAAAGTACTCCAGCGCAATGTTCGACCTTTACACGCAATCCAACTTCCGCGAAAATGCAACCATTGGTGGCGGCATCGAATTTGAACTATCGAGCGTAAAAACCGACATTTTTCTTATTGATATCGAAAATGTAAACCGGCTTACTACAAATTTTTTCGCCAACATCAATATTGATAATCTCGACAGGGTTGTTTACCCCCGAAGTGGCCTTCGCATAAATTCCACCTTTAAAGTGATAACAGGAATTAAGGATACCATTAAAAACAGCTACGTGGAGCCGTTAACATTCTTCAATGTAAAATATCTGCAGGCTTTCCCCATCAATCCCAAGCTTACGCTACAATCGGGAGCCTTTTTTGGCAGTATTTTAAGCCATGGCGATTATATTTTGCCACAATACCGTTTTTATTTGGGCGGCCTCCGTGTCGATAACCGTAATGGCATCTATCCTTTCGTTGGGCTGAATTTTATGCAGGTTGCCGATTTAAATGCAATCGTTGGCCGGATTGATCTTCAATACGAATTTGCTAAGAACTTCTATTTAACGCCAAAGTATAACATTGCGTTTCATTCGGAGAGCCTGTCCGATCTGTTTCTCAATAATAAAGCTGTAAATGGATGGGGTGTTGGCATTGGCGTTAAAACTTTAATCGGACCTATCGAAGTTAATTTTATGTCGTCGGATGTTACCAAAAAATTCATGGCCTATTTTAATCTTGGATATAATTTCTGATCTAATCAGCCAACATTGTGGAAACAATTCATAAAATACTCGGTGTATCGTGGCAGGCCGCGCTCATTACCGCAAATCAGGTTGTTGGGTACTTTGCGGGCATTTTTATCTTTGGATTTTTGTTATACTTGTTTGCCCGCTTTACGCGGAATATGTTTGTAAAAAGTTTTGGCCAGCGTTCCGAAATATTCATCACTGCATGGATCGGAACACCCGTCCACGAATTGGGACACGCCTTTTTTTGTTTGATATTTGGCCACACGATAACCCGGATAAGCCTTTTCAGGCCAAACGCCAAAGACGGCACGCTTGGATATGTCGAACATGGCTACGATCGCACGAATATTTATCAAATGGCCGGACATTTCTTTATTGGAGCAGGGCCAATATTTTTTGGGTCGTCGGTAATTTTAGGATTGCTTTATTTTTTACTGCCCGATGGTAAAATGATCATTAATCAGTTTCGTTCAAATTCGGCAGCGCTACTCATTTCCGGAAGTTCGTTTTACGATTTATGGAACGTCGTACAACTCAACACAAGGGAAGTTTTTACCGAATTATTCAAAACAGCAAACTTTTCGTTGTGGCAATTCTGGCTCTTCCTTTATATTTCGATGGCAGTTTCGGCGCACATGGAGCTAAGCCCCCTGGATATTGCAGGAATGCTCAAAGGTTTGTTCGTTATCATCATTCTTTTCTTTTTGATAAATGTTCTTTACGTGGTATTCTTCACGCAGTCTCAAAGTTTCATCCAGCTTGGGATTCCATTCTTTAGTTACCTTAATCAGATATTTGTTTTAGCGCTCATCTTCTCTTTTCTTAATTTTATGATATCCTTCCTCCTGGGAAACCTCTGGAGCTTGCTCCGAAGCGGTTCGCTGGTAAATCCTTTCACAAGTTATTGTTAACCACACCAAACACAGCGGGGCACACAGTAAAAAATTACTTTTAGTAAACCCAATCAAAAAATCAGTCAAAATCAGTCCGATCAGTCCGATCAGTGTACCATTTATTCACAGCTTTAGCTGTACTTTCCTATTTTCATCAATCCGATTAGTGTACCATTTATTCATAGTATTAG
>CAIYZW010000414.1 GCA_903930725.1 uncultured Bacteroidota bacterium | reverse complement strand
GAAGTTACTGTTGATGCAGGAACCCCGGCAGGAACTTACACCATTGTTTACGAAATCTGTGAAGTTCTTAACCCAACCAACTGCGATCAGGCTACAATTACTGTCGAAGTAACTTTTGCAACGATTTTTGCCAACGATGACGATGTCTCCGGTACACCGGTGAACGGCTATGATGGCGGAACAGCAGTAAATAATGTTTTGGATAATGACCTTTTAAATGGTTTGCCGGTAATCCCAACCGAAGTTACCATCTCGGCAATTAACGATCCGGCTGATGGTGTAACTTTAAACACAACCACCGGTGAAGTGACAGTTGATCCGCAAACCCCGGCAGGAACTTACACCATTGTTTACGAAATCTGTGAAGTTCTAAACCCAACCAATTGCGATCAGGCAACAATTACTGTCGAAGTATCCGGAGCGCAAATTGTCGCAACCGACGATAATGGCGGACCAATAAATAGTGCTAATGGCGGGATTGCAGTACAGGATGTTTTAGGTAACGACCTGTTAAATGGTGTCCCGGTTATTTCGGCCGAAGTTACCATTACGGCAATAAATGATCCTGCCGATGGTGTTACTTTAAATATTTTAAACGGTGAAGTAACTGTTGATCCGGGAACAACGGCAGGAACCTACACGATCGTTTATCAAATCTGTGAAGTGTTAAACCCGGCCAACTGCGACCAGGCAACAATTTCCGTCGAAGTTATCAGCAATAACAAGCCGGTTACTGTTAATGAGCACATCAATACTTGCGAAGTAACGCTATATCAGGGTGATGTACTTGCAAACGGCGATTATGACCCGGATGCAACAGCGCTTTTTGTTAATGTTGTTCCAGTTCTGGATCCTTTGCATGGAAACTTTAACATCGAAACTGACGGAACATTTGAATACACCCCATTCCCTGGTTATGATGGTGACGATATGATTGTTGTGAGTGTTTGTGATAACGGCACACCGCTGCCATCGGTTTGCAGCAACGATACCATTTTTGTAGTTGTTACAAAAACCGCTGTTGTTGATTTAGGAGCAGATCAGACGATTTGTGCAGGAACCGACCCTCAAATACAGGGAACCGCTACTGAATACGTCAGCCTGCTGTGGGCAACCAACGGTGATGGAGATTTTTCGGATAATACAATTCTTAACCCGGTTTATGTGCCAGGTGCAGCCGATATTGCAGCAGGAATTGTTGAGCTTTGCCTCACCGCCCAGCCAAACTTACCTTGCGCCGTTCAGATTTCCGATTGTAAAATTCTGGAAATTAATAAAATACCCGAAGTATTTGCAGGAGCCGATGTCTCTATTTGTTCAAATCAAACATATCCTACAAATCCAACAATTACGAATAACTCCGAAGTTTTCTGGGTTTCATCTGGTGATGGTTATTTTGATGATGAATTGTCAGCCAACACCATCTACAATCCAGGCCCAACCGATATTGCCTTCGGCTCGGTCGAATTATGTGTGTATGCAACAGCAATTTCGCCATGTACAGGCCAGGTTTCAAATTGTATGATGCTCTTTATTGATGCCGCTCCTGACGCATCTGCCGGTTCTGATGCAACCATTTGCATAGGCGAAACCTACCAGCTTAATGGTTCTGCTGTAAATAATGGTGCCATCCTTTGGACAACTTCCGGAAACGGTACATTTAGTTCGACAAGCTCTCTAACTCCGGTTTATACACCTGGTTCAACAGATCTTACCGCAGGCTTTGCCGATCTTTGCCTCGAAGTATCCGGCTCGGGCGGTTGTACGCTGGAAGCAGCAACCAGTTGCTTAACACTTACAATTTATCAGGTTCCCGAAATTAGTGGACTCCAGTCGCAACGAACACTTGCCTGCCCCGATTACGACTTTGTTAATTCGATTTGGTTACCGATAGACCTTGATGTGGATGTATTTAATTATTCGTCGGTAGCATGGACAACCAATGGCGACGGATACTTTGACAATCCTTCATCACTAAGCCCGAAATACTATCCCGGACTTCACGATTCGTGGGATGGCACTGTTACACTTTGCATTAATGCCAATGGTTTGGGATCGTGCCTGTTTGTGGCTTCCGAATGTATCGAAATCATCTTGCCAATTCAGATTATTACAGTTACGAATCCAGGCTGGAATGGAATTTCATCTTATGTTGATAAGAGCACAACTTTGGTTCCCGACGTGATGGCACCTGTTGAAAACGAATTGATTATCATGATTAATAAGCAAGGTTTGGAATACTGGCCTGTACCAGATCCACCAATAAACCAGCTTGGAAACTGGGCACCAATTGGCTACAAATCCAAGTTTGCTACCGAGGCCTGTTTGCCAATTTATGGCGACACGCTAAAGAACCAAAGTTTCCTTGTAAACGGAGCCTTTACCTACCTGCCTGTATTGACAAATGTGCCCACCAGTATTTCGGCTTTATTAGGAGCTAATGCCTCAAAAGTAATGTTGATTTATGACTGGCCATCCGGCGAAATCTGGACCAATGTTGCAGCAGGCTTTACTGTTTTGTACCCTGGTAAGGCCTACCTTTTGGTGAATAAATCATCTTCGGTAAGCTACACCGTAAACTTCCCAGATTTTAATCCGAATTTGCCGATTTACAACAATATTGCAGGACCAATCAGCCAATGGCGCAACAATTCGCCCTGGAATAATGTAACCAACACAGCACAACCACACTTTATCCTGTTTGCTGATGAGGCAATTGCCGAACTTCAGGCTGGTGATATTATCGGATCATTCGACAAATCGGGCAACTGCGTGGGCATGGCCGAATTTGAAAACAACGGCAGTGTATTTAAACTCGTTGCAATGGGTGACGAACCGATGACTTCGGAGGACGAAGGCTATGAAAATGGTGAACTAATGAAACATAGGTTGTACCGCCAGACGACCGGCGAAACCTTTGATATTACGCTGACTTACAGTCCTGAGTACCCAAGCTCCGACGGATTGTTTTCGGCAAATAGTGTATCCTTTGCCGAAAGAATCACCATGAATATTACATCAGTAAATCCGATCGAAAACGAGTTCATGGTTAAATTATCGCCAAATCCGGCTACCGATGTGCTCGAAGTTGTTTCCGATTTCGATGTTCGCACAATTACATTGCTCAATAATGTGGGACAAAAAGTAATGAGCCGTGCCGAAACCAGCAACACGTTCCTGATTAATGTTTCTTCGTATTCTCCCGGCATGTATTTCCTTAAATTGGAAACAAGAAATGGAAATGTCATCACCAAAAGAGTTACGATTCAATAATCGTCATAATTGAATAAATCAAAAAAGGGCTTCCGCAACATTTCGGAAGCCCTTTTTTGATGGGCTAAAATTCAGCAACAGCGATAAAATGTTTACCTGGCCAGCCAAACAGAAAACGATCTTTATGGATGGTCTCAGTTTTTTTAGCGGTTTGGCTTTCCCGAAATACCATAACTTTGCAAAAAATGTTTTAAGGTTGTGAAATCAGTAAAATTAAAATACCTGTTCCTGCTTATCGCTGCAATGGTTGGCTTTTCGGGCTTTAACGGACTTCTTGCTCAGAAAAAAACAAAAATTCAGCTCGAACGTGCCGATAATTTAATCGGCAGCAAAACCAACGGCATTGATCTGAATATTTTTATAGGAAACGTAATTTTCATACACGAAGGCACCTTCCTGTATTGCGATAGTGCCGTGTTTAACACCAGTGCCAATAACCTCGATGCATTTGGAAAAGTACATGTTTTGGTTAACGATACACTCAGCCTTTACGGCGATGTGCTCAACTACGACGGCAATACCAAAATAGCCATCGTTACCGGTGATGTAAAACTCGTTGATAACCGTTCGACACTTACCACAAACCGGCTTGTTTACAACCGGAATACACAGATTGCTTTTTACACAACCAACGGCAAAATTGTTAACAAGGACAACACGCTTACAAGCAAACGGGGTTTTTATCACACCGACATTAATGAGTTGTATTTTAAAGATAGTGTGGTACTTGTTAATCCCGAGTACGTTTTAAATTCAGATACGCTGCGCTATAATACCGCCACCGAAATCGCCTACATTTCTGGCCCTACCACAATCAAAGGTAAAGATGAGTTTTTATATGCCGAAGATGGCTGGTACGATACAAAATCAGACAGATCAGAGTTAAAGCAGAATCCTTGGTTATCCTATAGAGAGCAATTTCTGTCGGGCGACAGCATTTATTATGATAAAGAAAGTGGCGTGGGGAAGGCATTTGGGCATGTTTTAATGAAAGATACAGTTCAGAATATTGTTCTAAAAAGCCAGTTTGCCGATTATCGCCGGCGGGATGGTTACGCCTACTCCACCGACAGTGCTGTTGCCATTTTGATTGACAAAACCGACAGCCTCTTCATGCACGCCGATACGCTCAAAATGATTTTTGATACTTTGGAAAACCCAACCCACCTGAAATCATTTTTTCACACCAAATTTTACCGTACCGATCTTCAGGGAAAATGTGATTCGCTGGTTTATAGTTTTAACGATTCAACCATTGCCATGTTTGGCCGTCCTGCGCTTTGGACGCAAGCCAACCAGCTTACCGCCAATCAGATAACCATTTACAGCTCGGGGCAGAAAATTGATTCTCTTTTCCTCGATAATGCATCATTCATTATTTCGGTTGATAAATTCGACATATCAAAATACAACCAGATAAAAGGGAAGAATATGACAGGTTATTTTAAAGAATACGAATTGTACCAGATTGACGTCGAAGGCAATAGCGAAACGGTGTATTTTGTCCGTGAAGAAGATGGCGGTTTGATGGGCATCAACAAAGCCATTTCGAGCGATATGAGAATTCTGATTAATCAGCGGCAGATCAGCGAAATATATTACTTCCAGCAACCCGAAGCAACCCTTTATCCTGAAAAGGAATTTCCGGTTGAAGAGTTGAAACTCAAAGATTTTAAATGGCTCGGAAACCAGCGCCCCAAAAGCAAATACGAAATATTTTTGTGGGAAGACGAACCTCAGCCGGTGCTTAAAAGGTAGGGTTTTTTGCTGCTCTCTAAATTATCCACTAACTCCGGAGTTTCCTTTTCTAAAGATTTTTTTTGCCATGACTGCCTGCTGGCGGATTTGTTGTTATTTGATTTTTGATTTTTGAATTTTCTTTTGGTGTCCAGTTGGATAAACGTCAAGTAAAGTGGTTTTCCCATCTCTGATTTTAGCATCAACAATTGTATTTCCAGGTGCATGTAACCTGAAATCTGCGTCCCAATCGGCGGGCCAGGATGGAAATAAATATATTTTGTCGCCATCAGTTTGCAAGGCCATTGCCTGAAGCGTTTTTATAATCACGCCTCCATGACATTGGTCGGGCGTCCAGTCGTAATTTGGCCCCCAAAACGCTGGATAACGTGAATTTTTATCAAAGTTTTTTACCCTTCCGGTAAGATAATTCCTTGCCGAATCGGCCAGACCAAGATAAGCCATCACAACATCTTCATTTCGCCAGCCACTGTTTCCGTATTCTTCACGATGAAAAAGGGCTTCCTGGCCAAGTTCAGCGCCAGTTTGATTTGCCATAATCAGTTTAAAAGGAAAAACGGCATAAAGCTCAGGATTTTCAACATTCATTTTGTTGGCGAAAGAATCAGCTGGTGCCAGCATCTTAGTTCCATTTTTAATGCGGGTTGGAAGATCAGGGATTTTAGTTTCTAAAAGTTGCCAGAAACTACGTTGCTCTGCCGAAGTAAGATCGTTTGGTAAATTTAATAACGCCTTTGTAACCGCCCGCAGCCCGGCAATTTCAGGCATCGGGTTGGTGCAGTCCCACCAGGTTTCGGCAGATTGCGATGGCCGCATCACCAGTTTCCCAAATTCGTTGGTTTTATAATGCTGGTCAAAGAAAGTGAGGATTTCATGTGCAAACGGAAGTGCCGTTTTTTGCAGGAAATTGGTATCTTGCGTGTAATCGTAATATTCGATCATCATAAAAGCCAGTTCCAGTCCCGAAACCCACTCATATTTGTGCCAGCCGCTGGGCTGCAGTTTATCGGCACGGCTTTCGAAAGGCTCCCAGCCATAGGTTTCGCTAAAATAATCGCCCCAGAAATAAACACATTCGGGGATGAAAGCACCAGGATGATCCAAAAACTTTTGGGTACGATAGCGGAACAACGGCAGCAGGTCGTTTCCATACATTTTAAACAAAGGTTTCATCAGATCAAAGTCGCCTGATGAACACATCCCGGTATAGGGCAGGCGCGTATTTTGCCACCAATAGCCAGGCCCCCATCGCCGGTAATCAGCATCACCAGGACTTCCTGCAAAAGGAACGGTAAAAATGGAGCCGTTAAATTTGATGGGATAAGCGCCCCGGCCGCCTAAGGCATTAATAAACCGCTGAAGCGAATAAGCCCTGCTTACCAAAAATGCATCATTTACCGAAACTGAATCTTCAGGCGTGTTTGAGGTAACATTTATCCAGCTTCGGTTCCAGAAGTCTTCCCACCATTTTTTATGAGATGTGAATCGTTCATTAACCGGAATTTTCGATGTTACCAAAACTAATTTTCCGATGCTGTCGAGCCATTGTTGTGGGCTGGCAGGATGTTTAGTAAGCACAAAAATGCTGATTTGATGCTGAACCGAATATTCCGTTTTTAAGGTTTTCTTATCCGTAACAATGGCATTTTCGGCGGTGATAATGGCTCCAAAAGTCCGGTGGAGTAGGGGGTCAATTCGCTCAAAATCAGAAATTCCCTGGATTTCAGCGCACATTTCCGGGCCAACCGATTTGCGATTATGATGAAGCCAGCCAATACTCCCGGCAAGGTTCGATAGGATCGAATCAGGCTCGACGATGGTTGGGCCATGCTGACGGTTTTCTTTTTTCCAGTCAAACATCACATCACTAACTTCGATGGACGGCAATTCCAATTTTTCAGTGCGCCAAAGTTCGTTGGTTACAATGGCTTCAGTTGGCTGGGAACTTCTAATTTCGATCTGGATTACCGGATTGTTCGCATCAACCCAGAGTTTTATTTCTGTCTCGTTATCAGCTTTTCCAAACTTGACCAGAATTGTTGCATCGCTAATATTCTGAGTCTGGACAAAAGAAATAAGCGGTACCTCTGGTTTGGGATTTAGCGAAACCCGCACCCGACCAATTTTCAACAGACGGCCGTAATCGTCCCAGCTATCGGTTTTTCCGATATAAAAAACCAGGTCACCCGACGGTTCAACCCAGGCATTCAGGCTGATATCGCCGTTTCCGAGTGGCATGGAGCTTTTGTAATTCTCACCTGGCGAATTCCAGATAACATTGTATTTTGTGATTTCGGTATTAGTTCTTATTTGTGCAAAGCCCGTGGCTAAAAGCAGGTTAATCGCAACCGAAGTAAACAGAAGGCGCAAATGTAGTTTCATCATAATAACTTTGGTTTCCCAAAAGTAGCTACTTCAACCGAACGATTGGTAGAATTACTGGAATTTATCGAAAAATTAAACCTTTCCTTTGCCGGTTTAAATTACTTTTGCCACTGTTTAATTCACTGAAAAACAGCGCAAATGAAGAAGCAATTTTTAACCATATTTTCTTTCCTTGGATTGTCGTTAGTGTTGATAAGTTGGGGAGGTACAGGGCATTATAAAATCAATTACGCCACTGGTCTTTCGTTTAACACACAAATGGCTCAGTTTAATGCATGGGTTACTACCCTGGCTGATCATGCATCCGATGCCGATGATCGTAAATCGTGGGATCCAAACGAAAGCCCGAAGCATTACATTGATATTGACAATTATAACGAGTTTTTAACGCAGGGAAGAATCCCACAAACCCTCGATTCGGCGATTGCTATTCATGGAGCTTCATTTGTTTACGACCAGGGTATTTTGCCCTGGGCCACGCTGGTTACCTACGATTCGCTTAAAAGTTGCTTCCAGCGTTCCGACTGGGCAAAAGCTGTACTTTTTGCCTCCGACCTGGGACACTACGTTGCCGATGGACACATGCCGTTGCACATCACCCGGAATTACAACGGACAGTATTCGGGAAACAGCGGAATACATTCCCGTTTCGAATCAACAATGATTAATGCCAATGCTTCACAAATTACCTACCCTGGATTTGAAATTACCGAAATTGAAGATGTTAACCAGTATGTTTTCGATTATTTGTACGCCAACTATACTTATGTTGATTCGGTAATTGCTGCCGATGATTACGCAAAAGCCATTGCTGGGAATACCACATCATCAACCTACAAACAAGCACTTTGGAATAAATCGAAAGATTTTACAATCCTTTTGTTTAAAAACGGATCTCACGCAATTACCGAGCTGATTTTTACTGCCTGGGTTCAGGCCGGAAGCCCACAAATGGAGGCTTCTGCAATTTCTGCAACCAATCCGGAGGCTTCATTTTATCTCAGACAAAATACGCCAAATCCATTTTGTAATTCAACCCGGATAAACTACATCGTTCCCCAAAATTCGGAAGTACTTTTGCAGGTATTCAATTTGTCTGGTCAACTCATCGCAACCCTTGTAAACGAAGAAAAAGCCGGTGGAAGTTATTCGATTGGATGGAGCCCCCAAAACCTTGATGCAGGAGTTTATAATCTGGTTTTGAAATCCGGCGAAATGGTCGAAATCAAAAAGGCAATCCTCATTAAATAGACCTTTTGTGAAGCCCATCAAAAGCTGATTTTAATTTAGACGTTTAAATTTTAAACCAGCAATCACCCTTTCTTCCTTTTCGAAGTTATCCAAAACTAATTGATGAAAAACTTGCGATTCCGCCAAACCCTTTAAGTTTTAGAGATAATTCGGCGGCGACCGGAGCTTCTTTTTTGGGGTTGTTAAAAAAAGTTGTATTTTTGAAACCAAAATATGTCGTAGATACTGCTATTGAGGGTTTTAAAGGGGAAACCACCAGGGATGGGAATTCGTTCTCCAGCATGGTAAACAATAAACAAATGGCAGTGAAGTTTTTGAAGTTTACATCATGAAAATCGGGCACTTATGAAGCATCGTTCAATCATCATTTTATTTTTAATATTGATATTCAATTCGATAACAACACTTTCCTTTGGGATTTCCCCTTCAAATTCAATAAGCAAAGACACCCTGTTTTTACTGCCCGATTCGCTCGAAGTAGTTTATGACACAACCAACAAAACTGCCGAATTAGCCGGAATTGATGATACAGTTGCCTTATTTTCAAATAAGCATCTAAACGATCAGGCCTGTGTACAAAAAATACTGAAAGATTCGCCCATCGCTTCGATGCTGGATAGTCTTGTTAAAATCAGCTTTTTTACCAACGATGTATTTGTTACCGACACATCACAACTTAATATTTATAATTATGCCCGGAATGTAGTGCCTGAGTTTGCCGATTCGGTTTATGAAGCACGAATTTCGATGCTCAGCGGACAAACCCCTTTCGAGATGACTTACAATCAAACAGTCAGAGGTTTTATCGAACTTTACTCTATCCGGAAAAGGGGTTTAACTTCACGTATGCTTGGCTTGTCGGAAGTTTATTTCCCGATGTTTGAAGAAATCCTCGATTCTTACGGCTTGCCGCTCGAACTGAAATACCTTGCTGTTGTCGAATCCGCGCTTAATCCAACTGCAGGTTCGCATGCCGGGGCAAAAGGTTTATGGCAATTTATGTATGGAACAGGCAAAGGTTACGGACTTACCACCACTTCTTATGTTGACGATCGTTACGATCCTTACAAATCAACCATTGCTGCTTGTCAGCACCTGCGCGACCTTTACAATATTTACCACGATTGGGCATTGGTGCTTGCTGCCTATAATTCGGGCGCCGGCAATGTTAATAAAGCCATCAGGAGGGCAGGCGGAGTAAAAGATTATTATGCAATCTGGCCCTATTTGCCCCGCGAAACCAGAGGTTATGTTCCGGCTTTTGTGGCTGTAAATTATGTGATGAATTTTTCGGCCGAGCACAACCTTTATCCCGTTAACCCCGGAATTCTTTATAATGGCATTGATACCGTGCATATTAACGATGTGCTTTCGTTCGAACAGATTTCGGAGTATTTGTGTATGCCTGTTGAGGATTTGTCTTTTTTAAATCCATCTTTTAAGCTTGGCGTAATACCAGCAACAGCAAACAATACCTACATTCTGCGTCTGCCAAAGGAATATGTAGGTTTATTTGTGTCGAACGAAAAGGAAATTTATAGCTATAAGTCGAAGAAAGGGATCGAAAAAGAGAAGCTTTTGGCTCAAATAAAGCAGGCAAAAGAGAGTAATGTACATTCGGTTAAAAAAGGGGAGACATTAGGCTCAATTGCACGGAAATACAACGTTTCCGTCAACAATCTTAAAAGTTGGAATAGCATGAAGGGGACAAATTTGCGCATCGGACAAAAACTCACCCTTTTTGCTGATGCCGGAAAAGTTGAGAAAAATAAACCCGAGACAAATTCAACCGATAAAAGCGATAAAAAGGTCGTAAAGCAAACAACCGGAAAAGCAGAATATCACACCGTAAAGAAGGGTGAGAACCTTGGCCAGATTGCAAAAAAGTATAATTGTACTGTCGCCGATCTGCAAACATGGAACAATCTAAAGTCTAACAGCCTTCAGGTAAACCAGAAGCTTTTGGTTTATGCTCCGGCCAAAGAAATTAAAAGCGAAAAATCTTCTTCTGATACAGGTAAAAGTGACTCAGGAAAAACAAAATACGTTTACCACACGGTAAAAGCCGGCGACACATTATGGGATATTGCCAAACAGTATCAGGGTGTTACTGTAAACGAAATTAAGAGGTTGAACAATATTTCCAACGAAGCCAAGCTTAAACCCGGTCAAAAGATCAAAGTTGCCATAGCAGGTTGATTTTTTAAAGTGAATTTCCAAATTCAAATTCCTCACAAAAATGTTTAGAAAGCATAACCCAGCCACAGTTAATTTATTGATGCTGGCTATTTTAGCCATTGTTTTGCAATCGTGTGGTTTTGATGCCAGCGGCCTTAAGCCAGCAACTGGAAGAAGCAACGAAATTTTGTTTGTTACAAATAGCAATGATAATTGGAAAAGTGAGATAGGCGACACCTTAAAAGCCTTCTTTGGCCAGGAACTAAAAGGTTTGCCACAACCCGAAAGTGCGTTTGAACTCATCCATGTGCAGTCGCCAGATTTTTCGCAGCTTTACCAATCGCACCATAATATTTTTATTCTTGATATTAATAATAGCTTTGATAAATCCATTGTTGAAACTAAAAAAGATTTCTGGGCCAAGCCGCAAAGGGTAGTAAAATTTTCTGTTGCCGATAAAAACACCTTTTATCAGGAGTTCGCTAAAAATAAAGAAGCACTGCTTCAATTGTTTGATGAAACCGAGCGTTTGCGTGCTTTTAGTGCATTTGCTACACTTCTGGACCAAAAAATCAAAAACCAGTTGATCGAAAGTTTTGATATTTCGATGGAAATGCCCAAGACTTTTTATATTGCCGGAACAGCTGATAATTTTGTTTGGATCAGGCGTGAAGCCGAAAGTTTTAGCCAGGGGATTATTATCTATTATTATCCTTACACCGACACGATGGCTTTTGATCCTCAAAGAATTATACAAGTTCGCGATTCGGTTACGAAACGTTACATTCCAGGGCCTGCAACCGGCTCGTACATGAAGACAGCCAGCCTTGTCCCACCAACCCCAAAACAAATAAATTTCAACGATAATTTCGCTCTCGAGATGCGCGGGTTATGGGAATTAGAGGGCGATTATATGGGAGGTCCTTTTGTAAGTTACACCTTCCTCGATCCGATACATAACCGAATTATTACCCTCGACGGCTATGTTTATTATCCCAACCAGGATAAACGGAACCTTTTACGGCAGGTCGAATCAATTCTCTATACTTTTCAGTTTCCCGATGCCGGGATTTCCGCCGAACCCAAAAAGTAGCCTTTGGTAAAACCATCCTCCGTGGTGATGGTTTTTTACTGATTTGCAGCTTCGAATGAGTTTAAATTACCTTCCTGTTAATTGCTTAACAATACTTTTGCTATTTTTGTCACCTAAACATTCAATTTCCATCTTTTGATGAAAAAGCTGCTTGTATTTATTTGCTTTATTGTTGTTGCTCAGGCTGGTTTTGCCCAGTTCGACAGATATTTTACCGATAAAACCATGCGCATTGATTATTTCCATGGAGGAAACGATAGTTCGGATGAGTACTTTTTTGATGAATTGTTGAGCGAACCTTTTTGGGGAGGTTCTAAAACAAATCTGATTGATACTTTGAAATACGGGGACTATATGTTTGAAGTGGTTGATCCGAAAGAAAATACAGTGATTTATTCGCGGGGTTATTCTACACTTTTTCGTGAATGGCAAACTACTTCTGAGGCCAGAAAAGTAAAAAAAACCTTTAGCGAAACGGTGGTTTTTCCTTTTCCAAAAAAAGATGTCAGGGTTGATTTTTACAGCAGGGACAAGAAAGGAGAGCTTCAGAAGAAGTTTGAATATCTGGTGGATGTCAGCAGCTATTTTATTAAAACCGAACGTCGTCTCGAAAATCCTTCCTTTGATGTTCAGATTTCGGGAGACCCGGCAAATAAAGTGGATATCATCATTTTGCCCGACGGCTACACCAACGATGAACTTGGACTTTTTATAAAAGATTGCAGCGATTTTGCCAGCCATCTTTTTAGTTTCGAACCTTACGCACAAAACAAAGATAAATTCAACATCAGAGGTGTTTTGGCCACATCAGATCAATCGGGCAGCGACATTCCCGCCGATAACATCTGGAAGAAAACCATTTTAAATACCAGTTTTTACACCTTCGACAGCGAGCGTTACTGCATGAGTTCGGATAATAAAAGTATCCGCGACCTGGCGGCAAATGCGCCTTACGACCAGATTTATATTCTGGTACACAACCCAAAATATGGTGGTGGCGCCATTTACAACCATTATTCGGTTTCGGTTAACAGCAATCAGATGGCTGCTAAAATCTTTATTCACGAGTTAGGCCATGGTTTTGCCGGCTTAGGCGATGAATACTACAATTCGGATGTGGCATACAGCAACTTTTATTCAAAAGATGTCGAACCCTGGGAGCCTAATCTTACCACTTTGGTTGATTTTGATAAAAAGTGGAAAAATATGATTGGAGAGGATATTCCCGTTCCAACGCCTGCAAATGAGAAATTTAACGGCAAAATCGGCGTATTTGAGGGTGGTGGCTATGCTGCCAGGGATGTTTACAGGCCTTCGATAGATTGTTTGATGAATACTTTTAATGGAGATAAATTTTGCAAAGTTTGCAATAATTCCATCCAGCAAATGATTGATTTTTATACCAGATAATGATGCGATTTAAATTCTTTCAAATCCTGACAATACTAAACCCCAAGCCTCATTATTGATACTTTTGCGTACTTTACAGCGGAAACATTTTAAAAAATTAATATAATCAGAAATTTAGATGATAAAACATTTGTTAGAATTGGTTGAAGCAGCCAAGAGCCTGCAAACCAGGAAGCTCGTTTTGGCCGCAGCCGGTGATGAAGATGCCATGCTGGCCGTAAAAAATGCAACCTTGCAGGGAATAATTTCCCCGATTTTGGTAGGCGATATGCTGGCCGTGAGAACCATTGCCAAACGTATTAATTTCGATATCAGCGAAATCGAATGTTATGATATAGAAGATAATTTTGCTGCATCGGTCATGGCTACTTCACTGATAAAACAAGGGAAAGCCGAAATTCTGATGAAAGGTGCCGTTGGTACCGGCGTTTTAATGAAAGCCGTTCTCGACAAAGAAAATGGTCTTCGTAAAGGCGACACATTAAGCCATGTTGCTGTTTTTGAATCGCCGTATTATCACAAACTTCTTGGTGTTACCGATGCCGCCGTTAACGTTAATCCCGACCTCGAAACCAAAATTGCCATCATCAAAAATGCTGTCGAAGTTTTTCATAAACTTGGAAATTCAAATCCAAAAGTTGCTATTGTTGGCTCCGTTGAAACCGTAAATCCACGCATGGAAGCAACCATGCACGCAGCCACAATCTCGATGATGAATTACCGCAAACAAATCACCGGTTGCATCATTGACGGACCTTTGGCCATTGACAATGCCATCTCCCGCAAATCGGCCGAGCATAAAAGCATTATCAGCGAAGTAGCCGGCGATGCCGACATCATCATGGCACCAAATATTGATGGTGGAAATATTTTATACAAAACCTTAAATTTCCTCGGCGGGGCAGTTTCCGGTGCAGTTATCATGGGTGCAAAAGCCCCGGTGGTGCTCACTTCGCGTGCCGACAGCGATAAGAGTAAATTCCTCTCGATAGCGCTGGCAGCAAATATCGGGTAGTTTTATTAAATTTTGCATTATCAAAACCGAATGGAAGGTCTTGGAGTTTTAGCGATTAACCCTGGTTCAACGTCCACAAAAATTGGTGTTTTTGTGGACCTGAACCCGATTTTCCTTAAAAATGTTCAGCACGATCCTGCCGAACTTGCGAGGTTCGAGAAAATTACCGACCAGTTCCAATACCGGAAAGATATTATTGCCCACGAACTCAACGAAGGCGCGGTTCCCGAAAGCGTTGTAAAAGCCATTGTTGGCCGCGGAGGTCTTCTAAAGCCCATCGAATCGGGCGTTTTTGAAGTTAACGAACGCATGAAGCAGGATTTGCGGAACAGTCCGATGGGTGAACATGCTTCCAACCTCGGTGGCCTTATTGCCGATGCTTTTGCACAACAACTCGACGGCGTTAAAGCCTACATTGCCAATCCTGTTGTTGTTGACGAACTTGATGATATTGCACGGATTTCGGGCAATCCCCATTTTAAAAGAGTTTCGATTTTTCATGCACTCAATCAAAAAGCTGTTGCCCGCTCACATGCCAAATTTGTGATGCGGAATTATGAAGACATGAACATCATCGTGGCGCATCTTGGTGGTGGAATTACGGTTGGGGCGCACCGCAAAGGCTTTGTGGTTGATGTAAACAACGGTTTGGATGGCGAAGGGCCTTTTTCGCCCGAACGTTCAGGAACCTTGCCCATGGGCGATTTAGTCAGAATGTGTTTCAGCGGAAAGTATTCCCAGAAGGAAATCATGAAGATGATTAAAGGCGAAGGAGGCCTGGTGGGTTATCTTGGCACAAACAGCGCCTACGATGTTGAACAAATGGTTGTAAAAGGCGATGCCAACGCACGGCTCATTTACGAAGCCATGGCTTACCAGGTTTCGAAGGAAATTGGCGCCATGAGTGCCGTACTCAAAGGCGATGTTGACGTAATTATAATCACAGGTGGCGTGGCCCATTCAAAATGGTTTGTAAATCAGATCATCGAGCGGGTTCATAAGATTGCCCCGGTTCATGTTTATCCCGGCGAAGACGAAATGAAAGCCTTAGCGATGAACGGAATGCGCGTTTTAAAGGGCGAAACGGTTGCTAAAATCTATACCTGAGATTTCCCATCTCATTAAAAAGTAAATTTTAGATTGTACGGGATTTTAACAATTGCCTGTGTGCCTGTGATCTGGTTATCTTCGAACAAATCCTTCATTTCATAGGTTACCTCAATTTTATTAAAACTATTCAGGATACTGAAAAACTCATCAATTAAAGTTACCGATTTAAAGGCTTTTTCTTTATTTAAAAGTTTCGATTTTTCGATACCTCCACCATTATCTGTAATCGAAAGTACAAGATAATCACCTTCATAATTGATTTCGATGTCCAGAAGTCCGTTTTCGGTGCGGTGCATCAAGCCGTTATTGATGGCCGATTCGGCAAAAGTTTGCAAAACCATACGCGGAACCTGCTGGAATTGCTCAACTTCATCGTCAACATTGATCTGATAATTAAACTTTTCCTTATACCTGAATTTTTCGATTTCGAGATACCTGACCGTGAAATCAATTTCATCGCTCAGCGAACGCGACATGCGGTCGGAATAAAGCATGGATAAACGGATGAGCTGTGAAAACTTCGAAAAGTAATTATAGGCAACCTGTTTGTCTTCCTTGTAAATGGCGGCACCTATGGCATTTATCGCGTTAAAGGTAAAATGTGGATCCATCTGGTTTCGGATGGATTTTAGGCGCAATTCGGCCAGGTTTTTGGCCATTTTGTATTTATTTTCGATATGTTTGTTTTGGGCGTACAAAACTGCCCAGATGGTGAGCACATAAAGTAAATAAATGAGACCATAAAGCGGCCATTTTAGCCAGTAAAACTGGTTTTCGTGATAGCTAAATTCGTAAACAACCTGGTCGGTCTGGAACACCAAATGATTTTCTTTCGGTGATATTTTTCTGACAGAGATTTGTTGCAATTTCTGTACGATGGGAAGTTCAAAATCGGTATGTTGTTTAAAATCACCTGATAAAACTGTGTATCTGGTAATCCCGTCAAATAGGAGTAATTCTTCCGAAGCATCACCATCAATATCATAATTAAAAGGAAGTATCTGGTTGTTATTGGTTTTGTATAAAAGTTTGCAAGTGCTAAGATTTTCATCCATCCAAAAAATGCCTTTTTCAAAATCGGCAATTAAAAAGCCCGGTTTGCCTTTATATTTAAACGATTTCATCCGGTTTTGATTGATCCCTCCAAAACCTGGTTTGATGGG
>CAIYZW010000413.1 GCA_903930725.1 uncultured Bacteroidota bacterium | reverse complement strand
GCTTTTACATCCACATCGTGGGGCTGCGGTTGCATGGGGTCCCAGAAAAAAATCAGGATATCAATTTTCCCTTCGGCAATCATGGCGCCCAGTTGTTGGTCGCCACCCAGCGGCCCCGAGCGGAGTTTGATGATTTTGGTTTCTTTTTCCGACAAATCGGTACCTTTAACTTTATCGGCCAAAGCCAGTTCCACCAAAGTTCCGGTGGTGCCGGTACAGATGAGCGTATGGCTGGCCAGAATCGCATAATTCCACTCGACCCATTCAATCATGTCTTTTTTCCGGTTATCGTGCGCCACCAGGGCAATGTTTTTGAGTGCTTGCATTTTTTTATAGATAAAAGGCGAAATTAGCCTATTTTTATTTCATTGCTTTTTTTGAAGGCTTATTCAAATTGGCTTTCTTCAAAAACCAGGGCTTCATAAACGGAGATCTCAGCATCTTTCCAGCCTTCCCAGCCAATGCCGGCTTTGTCGCGTGAACAGTGGCCAAGAAATTCTTCGAGATTCCAGCCGGTTTCGGTGGCAACCTGTGGCAGGAATGTGCCGCCATACATGCCTTTTTTGATGTAAATGCCGTGTTTTCCCAATTTAATTTCGCTTATCGAATTAATCTTTTTCATCGGTGTAAGTACCGAAATCTCGATTTCAATTTTCTTGATTTCAGATGATGTAACCCGTGAAAAACGATAATCTTTGGTTGATGACGAGATGGCCATTTCCTGAACAACAAGATAGAGCGGCTTTGTTGGAGTAAATGTGCCGATGCATCCTCTAAGTTCGCCATCTTCGTGCAAGGTAACAAAAGCCCCGGCTGGGGTTTTCAGTGTTTCCGAAAATTCCGTAGCATCAATCTCAGTAACGGTTCCCTGGTTAATGTATTTATCAATGGTGGTTCTGGCGATGTGGAGAAGTGTTTTTTTATCGTCATCCGAAAGATTGAAACCAATTTCGCTGCCGTCATTTTGAGTTATTGCAATCGCCCAATAGCCCACCACCTGGCTTTTATCGCCAATCGAAACATCGCCCGAATTTTTATATTCGACAGGAATTATCTTAATGCCGGGCAAGTCTTTGGTGATGTTAAGAACCGTGAGCATCGAAGTCCAGCCGCAAATGCTGGTTTGTAAATTTGGAATTTGCATTTCATCATTTTTGCCAAGGATTTCCAAAAACGCCTCCGGCGAATTAAGCACGATGGCATCGGCAGTAGCTTTATCAACAGCCACGGCGCTTTTGTAAGGCGGATAATGCGAAAAGTCGCTGCTGATGACAAAAAGGTTTTTATCGTTAAAATAGGGCTTCAATGCTTCCGAAATTTTAGCGATGGTCTTTTTGGACTGGGTGCCAAGAACAATGGGTACAATTTTAAAATCCGCCTTCATTTTATATTGCAAAAAAGGCAGTTGCACCTCGAGGCTGTGCTCGTAAAGGTCGGCATCTTTATTAAAAGTAAAAACTTTGTTTTCGGCAATCAGTTTTTTGGCAAGTAGCACGTCCACTTTCACCGTCCCGAGCGGCGAAGAATAATTTCCGATGTTATAAACGGAGGCACCCTCGAAATGGGCGCGGTGGCTGGAGCCGATGATGAAAATCCGCTCATACTTTTTATCGGGGTCAATCTGGTTAAATGCCGAAGCGGCCACCTGTCCGGAATACACGTAGCCGGCGTGTGGAGTTACAATGGCCACGACGTTCCCATTGGTTTTTGGTTTCGCTTTCGCAAAAAACCCTGCAAGTTCATTTTTCAATTCCGAAGGATTTGATGGGTAAAACCTGCCCGCAACGCATGGTTTGCGGTCTTCGGATGATTCTTTACCCGGATTTGACTGGCCATTGCCCCAAAAGTGGATTGATAAAAGTAACAACATGATTATTAACTGTTTTACTGACCGTTTCATTTTTTTGTTAATTTCGGTTTTTGTTCATCGGGGCGTTGCCCGAATGTTTTTAACAAAAATACAAAATGAATTTCAGAATTGGAAAAACTTTAAAGATTGCAGTTGTTGGGGCAGGGTTTTCGGCGCTCGTTATTCAGATTATTTTTTTGAGAGAATTTCTTTGCGTTTTTCTTGGAAACGAGCTTGTGGCCGGCGTAATCATTGGAAACTGGATGCTGCTGACTGCCACTGGCGCCGGTTTAGGAAAGTGGGTTAAAACCGTTAAAAATCCGCTGACTGGAATTATTTGGTCACAGGTGTTTATAGCGGTTTTACCTCAAATTCTGATGTTGCTTTTAAGTATTTTAAAATCCCGGTTTTATCCGCTGGGAGTAATGCCCGGGTTTGTAGGAACCTGGCTGTTTTCGTTGTTATTGATGGCGCCCTTTTGTTTGGTTTCGGGAGCTTTGTTTACGTTGTTTTTAAAGGAGTTCAATCAATTATTTCAAGACCAGAAAACTCCGTTGATTTATGGTTTTGAGGCCATCGGGAGCGTTGCAGGTGGTGTTATTTTTACATTTTTTCTGCTTCAGTTTTTTACCACTTTTCAGATTCTTCTGGTGGTGTCAACTGTTAACTTTGGAATATCGCTTGCACTTGTTTTGGCATCAAAAATCAAGCGGATAAATTTTCATCTTATCCTGATTATTTGGCTTTTAATGTTGGTGGTGAATCTTGCTTTTGATTTAGATAATCTTTCAAAATCATTTATTTACCGCAAGCAGCAAATTGTTTTGAATAAAGAAACGCCTTACGGAAACCTCGTGGTTACAAAAACCGGCGAACAATATAATATTTTCGAAAATGGCCTGTGTCTTTTTTCGACAGATAATGTGATAACTAACGAAGAATCTGTGCATTATGCCATGCTTCATCATCCCAACCCAAAAAATATTTTGCTTGTTTCAGGAGGAGTTTCGGGCATTGTCCATGAAATTTTAAAATACAAAATTACCGTCATTGATTATGTCGAGATAAATCCGGCCATAATTGAAGCGGCTAAAAGGTTTTCCGGATTTGATGAATCTAAAGTACTGGAAATTCATAATCAGGATCCGCGAAGTTTTATCAAAACGACGGCCAGGAAATTTGATGTTGTTTTACTCAATTTCCCGCCACCTTCCACCGCTCAGCTCAACGGCTATTTTACGCAGGAGTTTTATCTGCAATTAAAAACAAAGCTTAATGCCGGTGCCATTATTTCCACTTCGCTCGATGGTGGCAGCAATTATCTTGGAAAAGAAGCTGCAAACCTGCACGGCATTTTATATCAGACACTTAAAAGCGTTTTTACAAATGTTTTGATAATCCCGGGACAGGCCAATTATTTTTTGGCTTCCGATGCGCCGCTTGGGTCGGATATTGTAAAAAGGCTCGAAAATACCGGCATTGAAAACGACTTTGTAAACAAATATTATCTCGACGATGAGACCGTCAAAATGCGTGCTTCGCAGTTGCAGCAACTTATCCCGACGGATTCGCCCATCAATCACGATTTTAAGCCAGTGGCCTATTTCGAAAGGATTAATTATTGGCTTTCGTGGTTTGGATTGGAAATCAATAAAATAGCTGCGATTGTAGCCATTGCTTTTTTTGTTTTACCTTTCTTTTTCAACCGCCCAAACCAACTCATGTTTGTGGCAGGATTTACAGTTTCAGCCACCGAAGTCATTGTTTTGCTGGCTTACCAGGTGGTTTTTGGCTATTTTTACAAAGATGTAGCCCTCCTAATTGCAGCCTTTATGGCCGGTTTGGCGATGGGAACTTACCTTTCGGGAAACGATTTTCTAAAATTTAACCATACCAAAATGCTGATAAACCAGGCACTGATTGGTTTTTCGGCCTTCGTAATTCCACTGTTTTTAGTTTTTGAAGCCCGGAATTTCGAAAGTAGGTTTTTGCTTCATCTCATTTTTTATTTTTTGATGATAATCCCGGGAATCCTTACAGGGCTTCAGTTTTCGTGGGTTTCGATGATTACGCTTAAAAATAATTCCGGTAACGGCACGATGGCCTATAGTTCAGATTTATTTGGCTCGGCTGGCGGCGCGCTGCTTACATCGGCAATTTTGATTCCGCTTTACGGCTTTGTGATGACCGGATTGATTTTAGCCGGGATGAATGTTTTGATTATTGTGGTGAACCTTATCAGGAAATTGTAGAATCCAGTAAAACAAACCTGTTAAAAAGGATTCTCTTCCCATTTTACAAAACCAAATACTTCAATTGATTTTTCGACCTCATTGATTTTATAGACGACCTCATAACCTTTGTGGATTAAATCGCGGATATCAGTTCTATCAAAAAAGACAGATTTTCTGTTACTGTAAGGAACCGGCGGTATTGTCTTAATCCTTGAGATTATCTTAGATTTAAATTTTCTGGCTGCTAAAGGCTTATCTCGTGAAATAAAATCAACCTGATCGTTTAGCCGTTGACTAAACGATTCCGAAAATTTAATCTTCATGTTTATTGATTGTTTCCTCAAGTTGTTTGTCCAACGCTTCTAAGGTGAGGTATTCCACCTTTCCTTCCTCGAGTTGGTTCAATTCATGCTGCAAATAGTTTTGAATAGAAACATATTCATTACTCTCTTTAATCACCTGAATTTCATCGGTATTAAAGCGGGACAGAAACCACATCAGATTATCAAAAACCTTATCGCTTACCCTCATTCTAATTGTTTGCATATATTTTATTTTAGGCAAAACTACAAATTATTAAATCTGATTCCCGTCTAAAAACTGAAAAATATTGGGTGAAAATCGAATATTTCTAATTTCTTCCAACTTCTCCCCTCATTAAATATTCCCTCAACCAACCCAAATATTCATCTTCAAAAACGTATCTTTGTTAAAATTTTGCCTGAAGATGTCTCATTCAAAACTGTCGAAACGCGATTTTATAAAGCTCGGACTGATGGGAACCTGTGGCGCAATTGCCTGTGCCAGCGGAATTCCTTCGTTGGCTTCGAAGCCGGCTTCGCCACAGCCACGTTTAGGAAAATTTTACCGGAAAGCCCTTTTTTACACGCCAACGGCCAAAGGCATGAAATGCCTGATTTGCCCCAACGAATGTCAGATAAAACCGGGCGAGCATGGCGAATGTCGCACCAGGCTTCATTTTGAAGGTGAATTGTATGCCACAGCTTACGGAAATCCCTGCGCTGTTCATATTGATCCCATCGAAAAAAAACCATTGAACCATTTTTTCCCGCAAAGCGAGGCATTTTCGATTGCTACAGCCGGTTGCAATCTGGCCTGTCTCAACTGCCAGAACTGGGAAATTTCGCAGGCCAGTCCACTCGAAACCCGTAACCAGGATTTAATGCCCGAAAAAGTTGTCGAAGAGTGCCTTAAATACAAGTGCAAATCCATCGCATACACCTATTCCGACCCGGTGGCTTTTTACGAATACACCCTCGACACAGCTAAAATTGCACGGGTAAGCGGCGTTAAAAATGTGCTGGTTTCGGCAGGTTACATCAATAAAGAACCGTTACGTGAGCTGGCAAAATTTATTGATGCTGCAAACATTGACCTCAAAAGTTTTCGCAACGATGTTTACGAAATGCTCAATGCCGGGACTTTACAGCCGGTTTTGGATTGCCTGATTTTTCTGAAAGATAACGGCGTTTGGCTCGAAATTACAAACCTTGTGGTTCCCGATTGGACGGACGATTTTGATATAATTAAAGAAATGTGCGACTGGCTGGCCGAAAATGGTTTTACGGATTACCCGCTTCATTTCAGCAGGTTTCAGCCACTTTACAAATTAGCGCAATTGCCCGCCACGCCTGCCGAAACGCTTGTTAAAGCCCGCAAAATTGCCATTGATGCCGGTTTAAAATTTGTTTACATCGGCAATATTCCGGGCACCGATGCTCAAAACACGATTTGTCCCAAATGCAAAAAGTTGCTTGTCGAAAGAAGAGGATTCACTGTTACAAAAAATGCTATCAGCAAGGGAAAATGCCCAACCTGTGGAACTTTGATTGCCGGAGTGTGGAATTAATCATCGTCAAAACATAAAAATAAGCCGAAAATTAGATTTTTTTAACACGTGACAAAATTTAATTATCTTGCAAGGCAATTTAAAATCGGGACAATGAAGAACGCCGAAATTATAATTTTACCTGGAGAGAAAGGTTCGGATTCGTTAAAGGTGGTAATAAAAGGTGAACTTACCATCAACAACACATCCGAAATCAGGGAAGCAATCCTTGGTAACATTAAAAATATCAATATGTTAGAAATTCAAACTGAAGATGTTAGCTCGATTGATCTGACCTTTTACCAGTTTCTGATTTCGCTCAAAAAAACGTTTAGTCAAGACGAAAGAAAAATTCTCATTTCGCTGATTATCCCTGAAGAAAGTGAGGATTTATTGAAAAATGCAGGTCTGGATATTAACTTAAACTAACGAATCTCTTAATTTTAAAAATATGTCCAAAACAGTATTAGTTGTTGATGATTCGCCAAGTATCAGAGAAGCTGTGGGTTACACACTTCAAACGGAAGGCTATCAGGTAATTAAAGCCGAAAGCGGCAAAGATGCCCTCGAAAACATTGACGGAAAACAGGTTGACCTCGTCATCACCGACCTTCACATGCCGGCAATGAACGGCATTGAGCTTACAAAGGAAATTCGCAAACTGAATGATTTTTCCCGCGTCCCAATTCTTTTACTCACCACCGAATCGCAGGTTTCAAAAAAATTAGAAGCAAAACTTGCCGGAGCCACAGGATGGATTATTAAACCATTTGTTGCCGAAAAGCTGATTTCGGTAGTAAAAAGAGTTCTCAGGTAAAATCTAAAATATTGGTATGAAAGCTATTTCATTGGCAAAACAAAAAATAGGCTTGCAATGGATATAATGGAAGATTTTAAACAAAAATTTATTGAGGAGGCCGATGAACTTATCAGCAATCTTGAAGCTTCGTTGCTGATACTCGAAAAAAAGCCACACGAGAAAGAGCATATCGAGAAGGTTTTCCGCATAATGCACACGCTTAAAGGCAATGGCGGGATGTTTGGATTTAATAAAATCAGCGAATTTACCCACAACCTCGAATCAATTTACGATTTTGTACGAAGCGGAGAAATGGAGATCAACAAAGAACTGCTCGATATTACTCTGCTTTCGGTTGATCATTTAAAAATGTTGCTTAAAAATGGTGATAATCTCGGTTCAGATCTCCAGAAAACGCACAGCAATTTTACCTCAAAAATCGAAAATATTATTAACCGGAAATTGATGGGTGGAAATGATTATTCGATTGAAAAACAGATTGGTTATGGTGATAATTCTGCAGGTTTATTTAGTGGTAATGCGGCAAACCGAAAAACTTTCTACATCAAATTTCAGCCTAACGAATATATTTTTAACAATGGTACCAATCCACTATTTCTTATTGATGAGATAAACACTTTAGGAACCAGTGCCGCGGTTGCTCATCTGGAAAATATCCCGGCAGCCGAGACTTTTGATTGTACAAAATGCTATACCTGGTGGGAGATTTTTGTAGCAACCCATGAAAAAATCAGTACGCTCGATGACGTTTTTATTTTTGTTGAAGACGATTCGAAAATAAAAATTAGCGAAATTGCCCCCTCCGATCTTTTTCTTAACCACGATTTTAAGAAGTATATCGAAAATCTGCAAAAAAGTGGAAACCAGTTTAATATCGAATTTTTAAAAAAGCTGCCCGGAATTGGAGACAAAATCAAACCCGTGGCCGAAGAAACGCCGGAACAGCCTGAAATGACTGCACAACTGCCTGTTGTCGGCAAAGTCAAAGCCGAAGCAGTCATTTCAAGCATCAGGGTTTCGTCAGGAAAAGTTGATTTGCTGATGAACCTTGTAAGCGAGATGGTTACCTTGCAGGCCAGGCTCAATCTTTATACCGAATCGCACCACGATCCCGAATTATTATCCATCGCCGAAAGCGTGCAAAAACTATCGCGGCAGTTGCGCGACAACGCTTTTAGTATTTCGCTTATTCCCATTGGAAGCATTTTAACCCGTTTTCAAAGGTTGGTTCGCGACCTTTCGGGCGATTTGGGCAAAAAAATAAACTTCATCATCAAAGGTGAAGAAACAGAGTTGGACAAAACCATCATCGAAAACCTGAGCGACCCGTTGATGCACATTCTTCGCAACAGCCTCGACCACGGCATCGAAACCCCCGAAGTTCGCCTCAAAAATGGCAAAACAGAGGAAGGCAACATTTACCTTAAAGCCTTTTATTCGGGAAGCAACGTCCACATCGAGGTAAAAGATGACGGTGCAGGCTTCGACCCCGAAAAAATCCTTCAAAAAGCACGGCTCAAAGGGTTGGTTTCCGAACAAGCTATCTTAGATAAAAGTCAAATTTTTGATCTTGTTTTTACCCCCGGATTTTCGACTGCCGATGCCGTTTCGGATATTTCGGGAAGAGGCGTTGGAATGGACGTGGTGAACCGTAAAATTTCCGAAATCCGGGGCGAAGTTGTACTCGATTCCGAAAAGGGAAAGGGCACAACTGTTACCATAATTTTACCGCTCACACTTTCGATTATTGACGGAATGCAGGTAAATATCGGCAGAGCAGCCTACATTATCCCGCTTTATGCTGTTCACAAAATTTACTCGGTTTCGCATCTTGTCATCCAAAACGCTTTCGATAATATTATTGCCCTCGAAGGAGAGCAGTTGCCGTTTTTCTCGTTACGCGAGCAGTTTGGCGTTGATGGCGATCCTCCCGAACGCGAAGAAATTGTGGTAGTAAAATACGAAAATCGCAAAGTTGGGTTGGTGATTGATAAAGTTCTGGGCGAATATCAAACCGTTTTAAAGCCATTGGGCAAACATTACAAATCGCAGGAATTTATCTCGGGCGGTACCATTCTGGGCGATGGAACAGTAGCACTGGTGCTCGATACAAATAAAATTATTTCTAAATTTTCCAATAATACACAAATAATGGAGGAAAGCAGATGAGCGATTCGCAATCAAAAGTTATAAACTCATACCTTACCTTTAAACTTGGCGAAGTAATGTTTGCCTCGCATGTCGAAAATGTAATAAAGATCCTCGAAATGCAGCACATTACCGTGGTTCCGCGCACGCCTCCGTTTATGAAAGGTGTCATCAATCTCCGCGGAAATGTGCTTCCGGTAATTGATGCCCGCATTAAATTCGGCATCCCGCCAACCGAATACACCAAAAAAACCTGCATTCTGGTTTTGTCAATTCAGATTGATGACGAACATGTTGAAGTTGGGGCAATTGTAGATGCTGTAAAGGATGTGCTCGAATACGACTTTGATAAGATTCTCCCATCACCTGGTTTAGGAAGCAAATACAAGTCGGGATTTATTGAAGGCGTAATGAAAGTGAACGATAATTTTATCATGATCTTAAATATGAATACAGTTTTTTCGACCGAGGAAATAATTGATTTACAAGAACAAACCGAAAAAACAGTCGAGAAATTAAAAAAAGAAAAATCGAAGAAAAAAGTCATTTAATTTTAACCGGAGGCAAATATATGAAATGGAAAGATTACAATGTAGGAACCAAACTTGGCATAGGTTATGGCCTTATTATTTTTATTCTGATACTTTTGGGTGGTGTGGCTATTTTTCAGTTGCAAAGCATTATCTCTAATTCCAATAAACTGGCAACACACAGCCTGCCCGAATTGGTAATTGCCGAAAAGCTCGAACGTGGCGTAATTTTATCAAATAATGCGCTTAATGATTTTGCGCTTAGTCAGGATGTAAAATATCTGGAAATTGCCAAAACAAATATTGACCTGATGAAAAGTGCTTTTGAAGAAGCAGAAAATAAAGCTTCCAAAGACAATGAAGATAGCCGTTTTTCAATCAGCGTAAAGGAAACATCGTCTTTGCTGGTCACTTTTGAGCAATCACAAAAAAAAATAACCGAAATATCAATAAAACTCAAACAAAATGAGGCAGTTATGGATGAGTCGGCTGAGGTTTTTCTGCAGAATTGTTACCAATATCTGCGAAGCGAGGAAGCTTCTTTGGCAAACGAGTTAATCAGCAAATCAGCGAAGCGTTCGAGATTAGAAAAAATTACACTGATTAATAATATTCTCGATCAGGGAAATTTTATAAGGATGAGTAATTTTAAAGGACAGGCCCGAAAAAACGCAGCTTTTTTCGACGAGGCATTTAAAAAATTCGAAGAAATTGATTTCTATATCAAAAAACTTGAACTGCAAAACCATGATGCCGAAGGCAAACAACTTATTAAAACAATTCAGCAATCGGCGATGGACTACAAAACATCAATGAATGACTTTATTAATAATTCGAATGAGGTTAAAAAGATTAATGACGAATTGGAAGGTTTTGGCAACCAAATCGAAAAGACCTTTCATGGCATTTTAACCGAGAGTTCGGATTTTGCTTTGGATTTTGCCGATACAGTAATCAGCAATTCAAAAACTTCATCAAATATCCTCATTATCGGTCTTGTAATTGCGATACTTTTAAGCGCCTTTTTAGGATGGAAAGTAACGGTTTCGATTAATGAGCCAATTAAAAAAGGCGTCGCTTTTGCTCAGGCTATTGCCAATGGCAACCTTTTAGCCGAGCTTGATGTGGAACAAAACGACGAACTCGGGTTGTTGGCACAG
>CAIYZW010000412.1 GCA_903930725.1 uncultured Bacteroidota bacterium | reverse complement strand
TGTATTCGGCAACAATTTTTCCGCCTGCCAGCGAAATATTTTCCAAAACCTCCTCCTTTTCGGGAAGGATGGTCTTCCAGTTTTCAGAGGCAGGATTAGCAGGATCAATTTCGACAATCTGATATTTTGGAGCTTTGTAGTTGGTTTTCACCAGAAATTTGCCGCCAAAATCATCAATCACATTATAATCGTTGTCAAAATTATCAACCACCGTGATAAATTTTGAATTTGGTTTGTCGAGTTCCTTAAAATACAACGAATTGCCTGTTGTGCTTTCGGTCTCCGAGAGTATCAGGAATTTTTCATCCTCAGTTACACCGGCATAATAATTCCTGAGCGGAAAATTCTTGTTTTCGTAAACAAGTAAATCGGCTGTTTGCGGGGTTCCAACTTTGTGATAATACACTTTGTGAAACTCATTTTTAGCCGAAAGCTCGCTGCCTTTGGGTTCGTCGTAACGGCTGTAAAAGAATCCATCGTTTTTCCAGGCGATAGCCGAAAATTTTATCCACAACAAATGATCGTCTAAAGGTTTGGCGCCAGCAACTTCCATCACCATAATTTCGTTCCAATCTGAGCCGCCACGGGCGATTCCGTATGCCAGGTATTTGCCGTCCTTCGAAACTTCGTATTCGGCCAGCGAAACTGTTCCATCTTCCGAAAGCTTATTCGGGTCGAGCAATACGGTTGGCTCGGCTTCCAGATTTTCCTGGACATACAAAACACTTTGATTTTGCATACCATCGTTCTTAAAATAAAAATAGCGGTTACCTTGTTTAAAAGTCACGCCAAATTTTGGGTAATCCCAGAGTTTGGTGAGCCGGTTTTTGATTTGTTCCCTGAACGGAATTTTGGCTAAATAATCAAAAGTGACTTTATTTTCGACCTTAACCCAGGCACCGGTTTCGGCCGAAGTGTCGTTTTCGAGCCAGCGGTAAGGGTCGGCAATTTTGGTTCCGTGATAATCGTCGGTGACATCCGATTTCTTTGTTTCAGGATAATTGATTTTTGGTTTTTGAGTGCAACTTTGTAACATGATGACTGTTGTGATGATCAATAAATATTTGAGATTTTTCATTATAGGAAATTTTGAAAGTTTAAACGATTATGTTTATCATTGCAAGCCACAAAAGTAGTAAAACAAAAAAGTACAATAATTAAATCATCAAAAATGAAAAAGAAAATCCAGTCGTTAAGCATTTTAAGAATTGATGTGGCGCCGGAAGGCGATTTTGAAGAATTCCGCGATATGCCAACAGTACCATATTCTAAAAGCAGTTACGACACTTTTGGAAACCTGCTGGAAGACATAAAATTCAGCGATTATGGCGAAATTACAGGCAAGTCGGTTTATAATTATGATAGTAAAGGCCGGCTTCTTGGCGAAGAAACTTATGATGACTCCGACGAACTTGAGGAGAAAATCTCCTTTGAGCGCGACGAAAACGGCAAAATCACCCGGGAGTTTGTGCATTATCTGGACGAGAGCAAGGATGTTATCGAATATTACTATGATGCTGATGGTAAATTAGTTAAGAAACAGTTACTTGGCGAAGACGGCGACATTGAGCGGGAAGAAATTTTTGGCTTCGAAAACGGAGTTTTAATGACGGAACAGGTTATCGAAGATGGCGAGATCGTAAAACAGGGTTCGTACGAATACGATGAAAAAGGACAGGTGGTTGGTCTGGAACTGATGAATGAGGAAGGCGAAGCAAGCCTAGTAAGCGAATACGATGCAAACGGCAACCGCACCAAGTTTTTGAAGTACGACGATAACGGAAAGCTTCTCGAAAAAAATCTCTACACCTACGACGACAAAAACAACCTTATCGAAACTATCGAGGAGACACCTTACAAAAAAATCACCACACAAATTACGCATGATGAAGCCGGGAACGCCATCACACAAAAGGAGTACAATCGCGAAGGAAGTTTAAATCATGATATCGAACGCGATTACGATGAGTTCGGAAATGTTACCGAGGTTCGCTCCTTTGTAAGCGGCTCAGGCCAGCGGCACGATCGCAAATATATCTTAAGGTATGATTATGAGTTTTTTGATTAATTTGGGTCAACTCAAAAAAGTGTATTCAAAGGACGAATAAAAAGTTGTTTTTCAAATGATAAAACCTCCAATAATTTCCACTGTTTTTACAAATTGAATTAATCATATTAAATCTCGATATATGAAAAATCAAAAAACCATCCTTTCATTAATTTTTGTTATCGCACTTATGAGCGGCGCCTGTAAAATGAATCAGGCACAGGAGCAGGTTAAGAATGTTTCGTCTAACGAAAACCTTGTCATGGCAACGCTTTACTACCAAAGGGCTGCCGAAATGAAAGCTTTATCGTTGCAGGCATACAACATTGCCAGGCTCCGCCTCGACCAGGAACTTTCGCAAACTCAGGATCCATCAAAACTTGCCATTGTGCTCGACATTGACGAAACTGTGCTCGACAACAGCCCATACGAGGCAGAATCGATTTTGAAAAACATGAGTTATCCCACCGGTTGGGACGAATGGATTTTTAAGGCTAGTGCTGAGCCATTGCCAGGCGTTGTTGAGTTTCTGAGCTATGCTGATTCGATAAAGGTGCAGATTTTTTACATCACCAACAGGCGCGACAAATATCGCGAAGCAACTGTTAAAAACCTGATCGAAAAAGGTCTTCCGCAAACCGGTGAAAGCCATCTGATGTTCAGGACAGTAGAATCGAGTAAAGAAACCAGGCGAATACAGGTCTTGCAGAATCACAAAATCATTTTGCTTATTGGTGATAATCTAAGCGATTTTGATAAACTTTTTGACGATCAACCCATGGAACGCAGATCGGCAGTGGTGGACAGCCTGAAACTTGAGTTTGGAAAACGTTTCATCATACTTCCAAACCCGATGTATGGCGACTGGTTGCAGGCCATTTACAATTATGATAACAAGCTTACCCCGGAGCAAAAACAGGAAATCAACTACAAAATGTTGAAGGGGTTTTGATTTAAAAACGGAATTATTTTTTGAATTTCGATGGAAGAATTATTTTTTGAAAGCCGCGAAGAATGGCGGAAATGGCTTGAATATCATCATGAAAAATCAGACGGCATCTGGTTGGTTTATTATAAGAAAAACACCAAAATTCCAACCATCAGTTACACAGAAGCAGTTGAAGAAGCCCTATGTTTTGGCTGGATTGACAGCAAAGTTCAAACGATTGATGAATTCAGGTACCGGCAGATTTTTACTCCGAGGAAGCCCAGAAGTGTTTGGTCGGAGTTGAACAAACAGCGTGTTGAATTGATGATTGAAGCCGGGCAAATGAACCCTGCTGGTCTGGTAAAAATTGAGGCTGCCAAAAAAAATGGCCAGTGGGAAAAATCTTATAATAGGAAAGATCCTGCCGGATTGCCGGATGATCTCAAAACTGCGCTTCTCCAAAATCCGCAGGCTTATGAAAACTTCAACCGATTTTCGAAATCTTCGCAAAACACTTATATTTACTATATTTCCGCAGCAAAAAGAGCCGAAACACGCGAAAACAGGATTGTAAAGGTTGTTGATTTATCCTCCAAAAATAAAAAGCCGGGAATGGCCTGATTTGCACCTTTCCCGGCTTTACTTTCCGAAATATCTCTCTTCTTAAATTTCCATCCGATTAATTCAGATGAATATCAAAAGGCATCCTGGCCTGAACACC
>CAIYZW010000411.1 GCA_903930725.1 uncultured Bacteroidota bacterium | reverse complement strand
TTTCAAGTTTATCCGGAACAGTCCTGATCTGAGTTTCCAGCCAGGTTTCGTTAAACCATTTACTGTAGTCGAAATCTATGCCTGCCAATACCTGCCGTACAAGATGTTTGATCTCCGCAAATCTGGAATCAATAACATCCTGGTATTTTGCTTTCAGGTCTTTTTTCAGGGTATAGGTGCCACCCGAAATATCAATTAATTCGATCAATGAGGGCTTAAACTCTTCTGCATTCAGAAATGATAACACAGTTGCATTAATATGCGATCGGATCAGTTCTTCATTGGTCAGGTCAATTCGAGGTGCCTGTACAATTCCGGCAACCATTTTTACCGGACCAGCAAAATAATGTTTGTCGTGCGGCGATACCTTTGAAGCATAAGTAAAAACCAAAGCGGATTGTCCGTTCCGCCCTGCCCGGCCACTACGTTGTGCGTAATTTGCCGGACTTGGTGGTACATTTCGCATGTGGACGATATTGAGTGAGGAAATATCAATACCCAATTCCATGGTTGGCGAACAATACAATGCGCTCAATTCTTTTGCCTCATTGAATTTTTCTTCCCGCTCAATTTTCAGTTCGTTCGAAATCTGACCTGTGTGCTCGGCTGCAATGTATGATTTTGGAAGTTGTGAAAAATTTTCCTGATACAGCTTTTGAAAGTAGAGATGGGGTTTGATTTTAACCTCTTCGGCTAAGGAAACGTATTATGTTTTATCGGTGGCAACAGTTGTCTTATCCCCTTTTTTCCAAAGTACTTTTGAAAGAATTAACTGATATCCATCCTTATCCCCCTTTTCGGCCTTAATTGATAATTTTTTGAGATAATGAACTTCTGCCAGGGCATCCAGGACTTTGGTCATAAAAGTATTGTATTCTTCACCTTTTGGGGGATCAAAACCCGCTTTTCTGAACTCATGTTTTATGAAACGCGCCAAACGACTTGATGGCCCGATGCTTTGGATGAATGTTTCTCTTGTTGCTTTATCTGCGCCCTGGACCGAAAGAAAATTTGGTGCATCTAATTTTTCTCCTTTGTCCAACGACCAAAGCTTCTCCTTACTTAAATGTTGATTCAGTTCACCTTCGATGCGCAAGCGGTTTTCATACCTGAGCATTTCAAAATCGATGGCATACATATTCCTGAAATAGTTCAGGATTTGCAGAATAAACTGCTTTCTTATTTCCGGCGACCAATCCTTGAGTAAGTCAATATTATTCCAGAGCGTTTCGTCAGCAGCGTCCTTTTCGATGTTTTTATAAGTGATTTCAAGAAGTGCTGTCTGTTCGAGATTTGGCAGGATGTAACGCCATCCTCTTTTTAAATCCTGAATAATCCGGTAGGAGATGTAGTTTCTTAAGGCTTCCAGGTTATCTTCATTAGGCCTGTTGGGATTTGGGGCAGGATTTGTCGCGTAATCGGTTTCGGGTAAGTTTAAAGCATCCTGCACCTTGAAGATAAGTTCAGATATTTTTAGTGGCTCCTCACTGACTTTTAAAACTTTTTCGATAGCCGACCGCAGGTGAACCACCTGAATAAAATCGTTAAAATGGCCTGCCTGCAAAGAAGCATCCTGCCGGTTGTCGGTAAAACTCAGCAGTTTTTGCTCTTTTATTAATTTGCCATGCTTATAAAGTGCCAGCAATGTTTGCAAAGTGATCAGCGTTGTTGATGTGGAACGCCCTTCATTTCCCAAAGAAATGAGTTTTGATTTTTCGCTGAGTTTGGTTTCCTGATAAATCAAACCACAGGTTGGGTCATAAATAAGCGGGGCGGCAATAAACCAGGCCTTTTCACCACCATTGGGCGTTTCAGAAAATGAACCATCCCTGGAAACATAGATTTCTTTTGGCAGAAAAAAGTCTTTTGAACTTTCTATTTTACCCGATTTACTGATCCAGGCAGAAGGCAACAAATCAGTAAAATCATCGATGTCCGCCAGATTACCTTTGTCGAACAGAATGTAGCCGTCCGTGTAATCATCCTGTGACCTGCTTTTTATTTTTTTCTTTTTATCACCGTCATTGGTTTTTAAATCATCTTCATTCTTTGGATTCTGATTGTCATTAAAATCCCGGAAAATGAGTTTTGATCCACCCAAATCTTTTCTTACGCAAATAAATTCTTGGCCACTCACGCGGCTAAAAACGGTTTGGAAAACAGGTACCTCGGGTTCGTTTTCGGATAGCTTAACAAAAGGATTTGGCTCTAAGGTAATATGACGGCTTTCAGTATTTTCCATGGTTACATAAACATAACCAGTTTGCGAAATAAACTGATGTAGCTTAAAAGGAAGTACCGTTTCCTTTTTCTTTTCCTTTGTGCTTTCGATATTGACTTTTTCGGCCAGGATCAGAATTTCGATAATTTTTTGCTCACAGTCTTTTTCGCTAAAGCCTGTTTCGGCAGCAAGCTCACCTGCAATTGTTTTTAGTGATTTAGGCTTATTCCTTCGTTTGTTGTCACCTTCATTCCGGATTGCAATTGTTCGCTCCAGCCATATTGCCAGCGGATGTTCAAGCAATGCTTTTTTGGATTTGTCAGTGATTTCAGCAATTAAGGCTGTCCTTAATTCATCTTTGGTTGGTATTAATTCGCTTGTCGAATATGTCAGCGATTCAACAATTACTTGGTCTGGCAAGAATTTCACATCAAAAAACCTGGTGGCTACTTTTGCCACTTCGTTTTTTTGCTCCTCAATAGTACCGGTGGCCATCGTTGCTGATGTACCAATACAAATAATGCTTTTGTTCTCAGCAGCCGATTTAATCCTTCTGATTAATAATGAAACATCTGCTCCCTGCCTGCCTTTGTAAACATGCAGTTCGTCAAACACAAGATATTGTAAGCTCTTCAGGAAAGATTCCCTGAGTTTTTCGTCAGTCTTCCTGACCATGAGTAATTCCAGCATCATATAGTTGGTCAGCAAAACATCCGGAGGATTTTCGATAACCTTATCCCTGATTTCCTGCTTTTCCTGTCCTGTGTATTTTGCAAAAGTGAAGGGAAAGCCATTCCCGGTTTTCTTTCTGTAATTGTCTTCAAATGCTGTTAAAGCAGATTCCTGCGAATTAATCAGTGCATTCAGTGGATAAACAATAATGGCTTTAATGCCTGGTTTGTTTGGGTTTTTAAAAAGATGATTGAAAATAGTCGAAATGTAGGTTAGGCTTTTTCCCGACCCTGTGCCAGAGGTAACAACAAAACCTTTTCCTTCATTGCCTTTGACGATTGCTTCGGTCTGATGTTTGTAAATTGACCAGGAACTACCGGTTTCATCATAAAAAATATGATTGAAATCGTTTACCAGAATGCCCTCGTTTACCAAATCCATTACTTTCCCGCCGGATTCAAAAGAAGGGTTGAATTGTACCAGCGGTTCGGGGTACAAATTTCCGGAATCAAAATCTTTTTTAACAACAGTAAGGATTTTTTTGTCAGCGATATTTATAAAACTGTCGATGTAAAGTTTGTAGTCGCTGAGAATTTCCTGATGTAAATCAAAAATGTTTTTGTTTGAGTTTTGATAATGGGTATTAATTAATTGCATTTCAGGAGTTTATTAGTTAATTAATGTAAAATGTTTCGAAATTTATTTAATTGTCTGGCATTCGCTTCGACAAATTCATGACAAATTTAAATAAAAAGCTATCGGTTGCTAACCTAATTTTGTATTGTTTCCTGCTATATAAAATCCCCTCAAATAAAACCACAAAAAAACCTTTTACTATAGTGGTTGACTTGAAGTTTTTCCTGGAAGGGTATTCATTTGTTTATTATTGATTGTCATTTTTGGTCAGATGAGATGATCAGATTTCGAAATGGAGTAATTGATAAAGTGTCATGCGTGTGTGACAATGCGAGTAGTGAAGCCCCCTCTTTCATCCGTTACCTCTTCAAAATCATTTTACTACCTAAAAACAATGAATCAATCAATGGGTTACTATTTTTTTATACTTTTGCCGGTCTTAAAAAAAGTAGCTTAATTTTTTGTATTGATGGAATCAAAATATCGGGAATATCCAAATCTTAGTCTTACCAAAATTGCCGAAGAAGTTGAGGCATTCTGGGAAGAGAACGGGATTTTTCATAAGAGT
>CAIYZW010000410.1 GCA_903930725.1 uncultured Bacteroidota bacterium | reverse complement strand
CTCGACGAAATGCTTCGGGGGGTTAAACCAAACGGGGCGGTTGCGATACACGAATCGTCGTGGAAAAAACAATTATCCGAAAACGAAAAAACCGAGATTTCGGAACGATACGGTACAACACCTCTGGAGTTTGACGAATGGAAGGCGATGTTAACAAAGGCAGGTACGATTAATATTGTAAGCGAATTTGAGCAATGGTCGAAGCCGGAAATGTTCTGGAACATCCGTAAAGACCGTAAAGTTAAAAGCCATAAAAGTGTGATGACAATTGCCGAAAAGTTAACCACCGCGCGCAGGGTTTTTAAATTGTATGGCCTTAAAGGTGTTGTTAAAGTTTTCGAAAACGAGAAGTTTTTCTTTAATGCCATCTTAAATGGGAAAATAGGATACGCGCTATTTAAAGGGATAAAAAAGCCTGCGGAATAACGCATCACATCCATTTTACCGGTAATATGATTATGAAAAGGGCTTTGGCCCTTTTTTGTTTTGCTTCATTAACAAAGCAGGCCAATTGATTCATTCTTTGGTGTTACTGATTTTTATTATTTTTGAAGAAAAAAAGTTATGCCGACGATTTCAATGTTTTTCGGAATTATAATCAGGATGTATTTTGCTCCTAAAGAGCATAATCCTGCTCATGTTCATGCTCATTACCAAGACTTCAGGGCAGTAATAAAAATTGTTGATTGTGAGGTTGTGGAAGGAAAAATGCCAACAAGACAATTGAGACTTATCCAGGCATGGATTGAAATACATCGTGACGAATTACTGGCAGATTGGACGTTGTGCCAGAACGGTGAAAAACCATTTACAATTGAACCATTAAAATAACTGTATTATGTATTTAGCAATAACACAAGTTAAGCCTTTGGATAATTATAATTTGCTCCTGACATTTGAAAATGGAGAAAAACGACAATTCGATATGTCGCCATACCTGGATTTGGGAATTTTTCGGGAGTTGAAGGATGAGAAAATGTTTAGAACGGTAAAAACAAATTTTGATACCATCGAATGGGATAATGAAGCAGATATTGACCCCGAAATATTATATCATAATAGCAGGAAGGTTGATAAATAAATGACTTTCACTAAGCAAGTGCTGCCTGTTGCCACAAAACTTTCGAAATAAAATTATTCTTTGATCATTCCTTGTTTTATTATCTTTACAATCAATTAAAAAAAATAGTTTTGAAAAATATTTTAACATTTACAGCTTTATTTCTGGCAACAATTTTACACAGCCAAACAATCCTGACAGTGGGAGAAATCTTCAACTTCAACTTCAACGACGAGTTCCATTCCATGAACGATTATCCTCCAGGGCCACCCAATGCTATCCGCATGAAAGTAATCGCCAAACATTTCTCTGCCAACAACGACACCGTTTTCTATTCACGCTCCTTTAACAATTATCACTCGGTTTTCAATCCAAATCCCTCACCCCATCTCGACTATTATTTTAATATTTACATTGATTCCGTTTTTTATACAAATTTAACCGACAGTGTATTGTGCAACAGTATGGATACATCTTGCGTCTCGATTGTTAACACAACAATCTGTGGTGTCCCTACAAATGGCGTGTCGTACCTTTGGCCCGAAATATACAATGCAATGATTTACGGAAAAGGATTGGGCGTTGTGCGGGATGTTTATGTTGAAGACGGTTCTCCTGAATATTCGTATGACCACAAAATTTTTTATTTTAAAAAAGATACAATAGAGTGTGGAATTCCCGACCTCATAACATCTATTTCTTCTAACATTGCTTCAGAGGGTTCTGCAACTGTTTATCCCAGTCCATTTAAAGATTATGTGAGGATTAAGTGGGATAAAAAAATTAAAAATGCAGCGCTATTGGATATTACAGGAACGATTAAACAATCAATTCATCCCAACTCAAATGAATTTGTTATTTACACAAGCGACTTAAAAGATGGATTTTACATCCTTCAAATTACTGATGAATCGAATCAAGTTCATCAACGAAAATTAATCCGGGCAAACAATTTATAATTTCCTGGTAAAAGCTATCTTAAATGATGCGTTTATTGGCGACCTTTTCCGACTTTAAAATCCCCAACCCAAATTCTGCAACATCATTTTTATACCTTAACATGGCATTTTCAATTTGCAAAGGTTGTTTTTAATCTTAAAAATGTCATCTGCAAATTGCGGAGGTCGTTTTTAATCTTAAAACTGTCATCTGCAAATTGCGGAGGTCGTTTTTAATCTTAAAACTGTCATCTGTAAATTGCGGAGGTCGTTTTTAATCTTAAAACTATCATCTGTAAATTGCGGAGGTCGTTTTTAATCTTAAAACTGTCATCTGCAAATTGCGGAGGTCGTTTTTAATCTTAAAACCATCATCTGCAAATTGCGGAGGTCGTTTTTAAGCTTAAAACTGTCATCTGTAAATTGCGGAGGTCCTTTTTAAGCTTAAAACTGACATCTGCAAAACGTGGAGGTCGTTTTTAACTCGTTTACAATCTTAAAAAATAAATTCAGGATTTTTTTTTGAAAATAAAATATTTTGTAATTTTGAGCATCACAATTTAAAACAAATACATCATGGAAAAAATTAAAGCATTTTTCGTTAATCCTTTCGATTCGGAGTATATTACCGATCTCCGCCTTAAAAACTTTACCGAAGACCATATCCAGAAAATGACTGCCGCCAATACCGGCACGCGCTTTACCACCTACATTTCGGCAACGCAAACAGCGCTTGGGGCTTTTGTGCTTACGCTCGTAGGCGAAGAATCGCATGTTGCAGCACGCAAGTCGCGCACCGAAAACGTTTCGGCAATCTTAGCGCAGTTCAAAAAACTTGTACGCACCAAAGAACCGGTTATTAAGGCGGCTTTCGAAAGTCAGCCAACGATTATTACCGAGTTTTTCCCCAATGGCTTAACCGAGTATTCTATTGCAACGGTAGGGAACGTTGGCATATTGATGGAGCGCCTTGTTGGGGTTATTACAGCCCGTGCAGCGGCCTTGCCTACCGGTTTTGTTACGCAATTTAGTGATCTCAAAACCCAGTTTACTACTGCACGCGCCGAACAGCAGGACGAAAAGGGGCATATATCAAATGTTAAAGCTATAAGCAGCGCCGAGCGTACCACGCTTGTAAAACAGCTTTACAAAAACCTTGCAAATATCGCGGCTATCTGTATAAACAATCCTGCCGAAGGCGCCGGAATGTTTGATGAGAGTTTACTTTTGGGCAGGCGCAGCAAAAAAGTTGTGGAGCCTCCAACGGCGCCGTAACGGGTTTATTAATATACGAAAATAGTACACTGATTTAACTGATGGAACTGATCTTTACTGATGAAAAAATAAATCAGTTCAAATCAGTCGGATCAGTCCGATCAGTGTACCATTAAAGAAAACAGTACAAAGATTTTAACTGTTCATCAAAATAAATCAATTCAAATCAGTCGGATCAGTCCAATCAGTGTACCATTAAAAAGTATCCCCAAAAACATTTCCCACATCAGTTTTGTTTAATAAGTTGGTACATCAAACACCTTGTGGTGTCTTTTTTTAAAGATTCGAATCGAAATCTTTACCACGAGGCGTTTTATTGTACTAATTTTGGATTGGTTTTGAGGGAATCATCAAATGTGTTTTAGATGGGAGCTTGATTGAAAATGAAAACTTTTAAAAAATATTTTTTATCCATTTTTGTAATTTTTATACTGATATTCACTGCTTACAACGGTGATGCAAACCCGGTATTCACCTCAGTTTCGGCAAATTTGGCCACCGTTTCAAAGTATCAGAAATTTGAACTCACCATCAATCTTACCGCTACGTTTTCCAATCCTTACGATTTTAACCAGGTTAATCTCAAATGCAAATTCACTTCGCCAACCGGCATTATTTATAATGTTGATGGGTTTTATTATCAGGCCTACAGTATGCCGCAGCCCAACAATCTTGTGGCCGTTG
>CAIYZW010000409.1 GCA_903930725.1 uncultured Bacteroidota bacterium | reverse complement strand
GACAGATTGCTTAAAATTTGATGGTGATAAATATTTGTTCCCCGAAAACTAACTTATTCTTTACTTTAGCAGCCTTATTCATTTTCAAACGCTTAATTATGACTAATCAAAGGAATTTGGTCAGAACACTTGGTTTGGGTTATGTTATCCTTTTTGTGATAGCAAATATCATCGGATCGGGTGTGTACAAAAAGATAGCACCAATGGCTGCCGAACTCCATTCTTCGGTGTGGATACTCATGGCCTGGATTGTAGCTGGAATTATCACCATTTTTGGTGCGTTGAGTAATGCAGAAGTCGCCGGATTACTTGCCGATACTGGTGGAGACTTTGTTTATTTCAAAAAAATTTACAACAGGTTTTTTGCCTTTCTTTATGGATGGTCGCTTTTCACAGTCATTCAAACCGCAACGATTTCATCCCTGGCGTATGTTTTTGCCCAGTCGCTGAACAGCATCCTGCCAATTCCGGAGATTTTCTCCTCGATGCAAAATTTTACCATAGGTGGGGTTTTCTTTCCATTCCAGGGCTTTGGTGTAAAGTTGACAGCCATTGTTCTGATTTTGCTTTTGACATTTTTAAATATCACCGGTCTGAAAAGTGGGGCAGGGGTGAGTAAAATCATTATGTGGCTGGTTTTTACCGGGCTGTTTGTGATTGTAGTCTTTGGTTTGAGCCATGTTAAATCAACACCCGAAAACTTTATGAATTTCAGGGATTTGACAAGTGGAACCGTCACACTTTCCTCGCTTTTTACGGCTATGCTGGCTGCTTTCTGGGCTTATCAGGGCTGGGTTTCGGTTGGATTTATAGGCGGAGAGGTTAAAAACCCTAATAAAAACCTCCCAAAAGGAATTATGATTGGTGTTTTTGTGGTTATTTTCATTTATCTGTTGGTTAATGTGACCTATCTCGCGCTATTGTCTATCCCGCAATTGGAACAAGTTTATGCTTCGGGTAATCAGATTGCGGCTGTTGAAGCGGTGCGGAGTTTTTGGGGTACCGGAGGTGTTTTATTTATTTCGGTGTTGATCCTGATAACTACGCTGGGATGCACCAATGCCAGCATTCTTACAGGCGCCCGACCGTATTACGCCATGTCCCGCGACCGGCTTTTCTTTGCTGGTATCGGGAAGTTAAACAAAACCAATGTTCCGGGTAATTCGCTGTTGTGGCAGGGAATATGGGCATCGGTGCTGGTTCTGTCGGGTACTTTCGATCAGTTGACCGACATGATTGTTTTTGCCATGTTCATGTTTTACGGAGCCACTTCCCTGGGCGTTTTTATTTTGAGGCGCAAGATGCCCGATGCTCATCGTCCTTACAAAGTCTGGGGTTATCCGGTTGTACCAGCCATTTACATCCTTTTTTGTGCGTACTTAGTTTTTAATACGATCAATACCAGACCTCGTGAAGCCGCTATCGGGCTGATCCTGATTTTGGCCGGTATTCCAGTATTTCTTTTCCTGCAACGGAAATATGCGAAAAAAAACGGGCAGGAAATTGAGAATGAGAATATTCGACATTAAGAGGCTTGGAAAATGGGAGTATTTAAATAACCACTCACTTTAAACAATCCCTTACTTTTGCAGCCTGATATTATAATACTGTAATGAAGATTTATTTACAAAAAACCGGGTGCCTGTTTCTTTTGCTTTTTGCGGGAACAATGATGATGGCGCAAAGCACTTCGTTTAAAGCGCTTTCGCAGGAACTGCAATCCT
>CAIYZW010000408.1 GCA_903930725.1 uncultured Bacteroidota bacterium | reverse complement strand
CAAAAAGGCAGAACTTGAGGAGAAGATTAAAACCGAAAGGAGCAATTTTGACGAAAAGATAAGTGCCGAAAAGGAAAGCTTTGAAACGACCATGAAAGCTCAAAAGGAGCAATGGAAAGCCGATCAGCAAAAATGGAACGACCAGCAAAAGGAACCGAAAGACTCCACTGAAAAGCAGCGCAAACGCGAGGAAGAAGAATATCTTTACAATCTTAAGCTTTCTCGTAAAAAGGAAACCGACACCTACGAAGAAAAGAAGGCCAAACTCGAAAAAGATATTATCGAAAAGAAAGCCGCCTTTGAAAAAGAGATTTCGGAACGCGAAGCAAAAGTTAATGCCGCCGAAGCCGAATTGAACGAGTTACGAGCAAAAGCTACAAGTTTCCCCAAAGAATTGGAAAAAGCAATTGCCATTACCGACACAGCAGTAACCGAAAAACTTACCATGCAGTTTAGTTTCGAGAAACAACTTACTGCCAAGCAAACAGAGGGCGAACTTAAACTTCGCGAACAAACCATCACCACACTTCAATCGAAAATTAAAGACCTCAAAGCTGCCAACAAGGAACTTTCGGGCAAATCAACCACCGCCGAAAACACCGTTAAATACATCGCCATCAAGGCCACCGAGAGTGCGCGTAAACTTCAGATTATTGATAAAACCCGCGACAATCAGGAGAAGGATTGATGCTTTTTAAGCGGGTAACTCGTTTACAATTGAATTTGATTTGTGATTTGATTCACACTACCAAACCATCTAAAAACCGATAAATGTCGTTCATTATTTAAAGGAAATCATCTAAATAATTAAATTACAATCAATTACATCTTCAAAATTTAGAGGGTTTCCAAACAAAACTGTAAATCACTAATCTATAATTACATACAAACAATTTTACTGTTTATTGATTAACAGTACTATCCTAAGCATCATATTTTCAATTATTTAAAATCAAATGAATTCTTTTTTAAATGTGATAAATTATACCATTTGTTTATAATTTTGTCCGTCATTAAAAAGGTTGTCCCGAAAGGTTTTTGAATGATTTAATTATCACACAATCATCGGTAAGGACAGAAATTAGTTTCAGGAAGATTTATCCAACAACGAAAAAAGGAGTTCGACCGTGAATAATTCAATTCTTTTTGCAGTGATTGCGCTTAGTGCCATTGGGGCGCTGTCGGCAATTATCCTGTATTTTGTTGCCCAAAAATTCAAAGTAATCGAAGACCCACGCATTGATGAAGTTGAAGAATTTTTGCCTAAAGCAAATTGTGGTGGCTGTGGGTATGCTGGTTGCCGCGCTTTTGCCGAAAAAATTGTCAAAGGTGGAACTCTTGATGGCTTGAATTGCCCTGTCGGCGGCAATGCTGTGATGGCTCAGGTAGCAAAAATACTCGGGCTTCAGGCCGACGAAAAAGAGCCCATGATTGCAGTGCTGCGCTGCAATGGCTCCCGTGAAAATGCACCCATTAAAATCCGCTATGATGGGCCTGCAACCTGCGCCTTTACCCATAATCTTTTTTCGGGCGAAAGTGGCTGCCCTTATGGCTGCCTGGGGCTTGGCGATTGCGTGGTTTCGTGCAGTTTTGATGCACTTTACATGGATCCGAAAACAGGTCTTCCGGTGGTCGCAGCTGACAAATGTGTTGCTTGCAATGCTTGTGTAAAAGCTTGCCCACGACATATTTTCGAATTACGCGCAAAGGGTAAAAAAGACCGGCGAATATTTGTTTGCTGTGTAAACGAAGAAAAAGGGGCACCCGCCAAAAGGAACTGCGAAGTTGCCTGCATCGGCTGCGGAAAATGCGTAAAAGCCTGTGCCTACGATGCCATCGAACTTAAAAACAACCTGGCTTACATTGATTTTGATAAATGCAAGCTTTGTCGCAAGTGTGTTGACGAATGTCCAACCAACTCAATCCACGAGCTGAACTTCCCACCACGAAAAGTAAAACCTGTCGAAGCTGATGCACCGGCAGTGCCATCATCGTCAACAGAATCAACTCTATTATGAAATATTTACAAAGCGATTTCAATATAGGAGAACAGGGTATTGAAAACATTTAAATTAGGAGGTGTCCACCCACCTGAAAACAAGTTTTCGGCTGATGCAGCCATCGAAATATTGCCTATCCCAAAGCGGGTTTTTGTTGCAACGTCGCAACATCTTGGAAGTCCGGCAACCAACCTTGTAAAAAAAGGCGACGATGTTAAAACAGGCCAGCTTATCGCCAAAAGTTCTGGTTTTATCTCGGCAAACATTCACTCGCCCGTTACAGGTAAAGTTTTTAAAATTGATGATGTAATAGACCAATCCGGCTACAGAAGGCCTGCCATCATCATTGATACAATCGAAGATATTTGGGATGATGGGATTGAACAATCAGATAAAATTGAAAGAGAAATTACGCTGTCGCGTGAAGAAATTACCAGACGCATCAACGAAATGGGTGTTGTGGGATTGGGCGGAGCCACATTTCCGACACACATTAAAATGATGGTGCCAGAAGGAAAAATGGCTGAATTGCTTATCATCAATGGTGTCGAATGTGAGCCATACCTTACTTCCGACCACAGGCTGATGCTCGAAAAGGGCGAACAAATCCTGATCGGAACCTCCATTTTAATGAAAGCCCTCGGTGTTTCCAAAGCCATGATTGGCATCGAGAATAATAAAACCGATGCCATTAAGCATTTATCAAAGCTGGCCGAAAGTTTTAATGGAATTTCAGTTCATGCTTTAAAAGTAAAATATCCGCAAGGCGGCGAAAAACAGCTCATCAAAGCATTAACAGGCCGTGAAGTCCCTTCCGGTAAATTGCCAATCGAAACCGGCTGTGTGGTTGATAATGTGGGAACTGCCTTTGCGGTTTATGAAGCTGTACAACTACGCAAACCATTGATTGACCGCGTTGTGACCGTAACCGGAAATGCTGCAAAAAAACCTTCTAATTTTTTGGTAAGAATAGGAACACCAATTTCTGAACTCATCGAAAAAGCAGGTGGCATTCACGAAAATCTCGGAAAAGTCATAAGTGGCGGTCCCATGATGGGCAAGGCGCTCACTTCACCCGAAGTGCCGGTATTAAAAGGCACTTCAGGTATTTTGCTGATGCTTAAGGATGAATCAAAAAGGGAAAGAATAAGCAATTGTATCCGTTGTGCCAAATGTATTTCGGTTTGTCCGATGGGTCTTGAACCATACCTGCTCGAAAAGCTAACATTCATCGAAAACTACGAACAGGCCGAAAACCAGCGCATCCTCGATTGTATCGAATGTGGCTCCTGTCATTATACCTGCCCTGCAGGCAGGCCGCTGCTCGACTATATCCGTTTGGGAAAAAGCAAGGTTTCGTTTTTGGTTAGAAACCGAAAAAAACTTTAACCTGCAAAGCTGATGCACCAAGAAATTGGTGTTATCAGTATAAACAATTGAAATTATAATATTTAGATACAATAGAAACTTAAAAACACATTTGAT
>CAIYZW010000407.1 GCA_903930725.1 uncultured Bacteroidota bacterium | reverse complement strand
TCAGGTAGATTTGTTCAGTTGATTCATCCGAAAGCAATTGAAAAACTGCGGGTTTCAGATTATTAATCTCGTTGCTCGTTAATTCAGAAGAATTGATTCCGGCAAGTTCGTCAAACATGATCCTTGAATTGGAAATAAGCCCGGCTTCGAGATGGTTTAAGTCGGTTTTGTTGCGTTTATCGGTTAGCAGCATCGAAAGTAAAACCCTAAACCAGGTATTTCCCGAACGGGGATAGGAAGCAAGCCAGACAAGATTTTTCATTTAATGAGGACAATTACAGGACTACAGGATCACAGGATTTTGGAGTGGGTCAAATCATTTTTTATCAGTTCAAAAGTTTCGTCAAAAAACGACATTCCCTGCTGACGTTCAACGGTACAAAGCCTTACTGCCGGAAGGATTTTGGATGCCTCATTAAAGAAGTCGAGAGGGCTGTTTTCATTTTTTTTAATGTAGTTTTTCCGGAATATTTTTCCTGTTAAAAGTTCCAGTTTTTTATAGCCCGTAATCTCTTTTAGTTCGGCGTTGCCGCTATTTTTGTATGAAAGCAGGTAAATCTGGCGCAGATTGACTTCGTGGTCATGAAACCGGTCGCTGGTATTCACAATCATTTTTTTTACGTTTTCGCGTATGTAGCGGGTTTCGTCCCATTCGATACCAAATTTTTCGGATGAGTCGCGCCAGAGTTTCATCATCGGGTAACCCGGCAAAACAACAGGAACGCCGGTTTCGTTAATCCGGATGGCCGAAATATCGTCTGATACTATTAATGAATCCTCCAGGTTGCAGAAGGCCGAAGCCATCGTTGATTTTCCACTTCCCGATCGTCCTGAAAATATAATTGCACTTTCACCAATTTTTACACTGCTTCCATGAACAATCAGTAATCCGCGTTGATGCAACAGGGCTGCTATGGCCGAAGCCCAAAGGAAAATAATTGTTTCGCGGGTTGAAGCTGCAGGTGATTTATCAATAGTAATGGTGTTGCCATTTTCGATTAGATAGCGACCGACATTTTCGATTTTTAGCAAAAATTGTTTGCCCTGTGATTGGTAAACCCCACCAATTTTATCAGGATTGGTAAGGTTTTTAGGCACCTCGCCATAATCAATCGTACAGTCGGGATAATCTGTTGCGGCTTCACAACGAAACTCCGGGTGCTCGATGCAGGATTTAAAAACCAAACCGAATGCTTTGTAAAAATAGGATGCTTGTGGCATTTGTTGTTATGTAGTTAAAAACTGTACAAAAATAGTTTTTGAATCGGAAAAATGTCAATAAAATTATTGAAGACGGACATAAAAGGTTCATAAATTGCAATTTCCAATTTATGAAATTTGCGGTAAAATAACATACAACCTATTATTTTTAAAAGCAAAAATGACCTTGTTTAACGAAAGGAGCCAGCAGAATTAAACCCAAAACATGCTTCATTTTAAATTTAAACTATTTTTACAGCCTAAAATAGCAATGAGCGGCAAAGATGAAAGAACTGTACAAAAATTTGGTTGATCTTAAGGTTAAGCACGAAATGTTTAAAAACCCAAACTATACTTACTCTGTTTCAGGAAGATGGGTTGGCCCGAGAATGGATATCCTGAATTATCTGCGTTTTTA
>CAIYZW010000406.1 GCA_903930725.1 uncultured Bacteroidota bacterium | reverse complement strand
GGCGAGGTGATGCTTCCACACAATTCGTTTCAAAAACTAAACGAGGCAAAAACCGAAATTGGTGAAGCTCCGTTTGCCAACCCCCGAAATGCAGCTTCAGGAAGCCTGAAAATGCAGGATTCGCGTCAGGTTTCGGAAAGAAATCTGGATTGTTTCCTATATTTTTTACTTGGCGAAAACCTTCCATACAACAACCATTACGACAATCTGACCGAAGCCCGGAAATGGGGTTTTAAAATTCCGATGTTCATGGCCAAATGCCGCACCAATGAAGATATTTTCGATTTTATCAATTATTGGGATAAAGAAAGGGATAACCTGCCATTTGATATTGACGGAGTTGTGATTAAGGTGAACGATTTCGGTTTACAACAAGAACTTGGCTTTACCGCAAAATCACCACGCTGGGCCATTTCATACAAATTCAAAGCCGAAAGGGTTTCGACAAAACTTTTATCAATCGCCTACCAGGTTGGACGCACCGGAGCAGTGACACCTGTGGCCAACCTCGAACCTGTTTTATTGGCCGGAACCACCGTTAAGCGGGCTTCACTGCACAATGCCGACATTATTTCCAAACTCGATGTTCGAATCGGCGACATGGTTTTTGTGGAAAAAGGCGGCGAAATCATCCCTAAAATTATTGGCGTTGATTTAGACAAACGGGTGCCGGATGCACAAACGGTAACCTTTGTACAAAACTGTCCGGAATGTGGAACCGAGCTTATCCGTACCGAAGGTGAGGCCGCTTTTTATTGTCCCAACGAAAACGGCTGTCCGCCACAAATAAAGGGCAAACTCGAGCATTTCATCAGCCGTAAGGCCATGAATATTGATAGCCTGGGCGAAGGAAAAATCGAATTACTCTTTGACAAAGGTCTCATCGGCAATATAGCCGATCTTTACGATCTGAAAGAAGGCGATCTTCTTGGTCTCGAAAAAGTACTTCCCGCCACCGACGATAAAAAAGAGCGGAAAGTCAGTTTCCAGAAAAAAACGACCGAAAATATACTGAATGGCCTGAAAGCCTCTGTTTCGGTGCCTTTCCAAAGGGTGCTCTTTGCCCTTGGAATTCGCTATGTTGGCGAAACTGTAGCCAAAAAACTGGCCGAACATTTCCAAAATATCAGCAATCTTCAAAAGGCAAGCTTCGAAGAGTTGATCCTTGTGAGTGAAATTGGGGTAATTATCGCCGAAAGTGTGTTTAACTTTTTCCGTAAAGAAAGCAATCTTCAAATCATCGAAAGGCTGAAATCCAGAGGAATTCAGTTTGAGATGGAAGAAAAAACAGCCACGAAGTCAGGTAAACTCGCCGGCAAATCTTTCGTGGTAAGTGGCGTTTTCAGCAATTTTTCGAGAGATGAAATTAAAATCGCCATCGAAGAAAACGGAGGTAAAAATGTTGGATCAATTTCGGCAAAAACAGATTTTGTACTTGCCGGCGAAAACATGGGGCCAACCAAACTCGAAAAGGCCACCCAACTTGGCGTGAAGATCATTTCGGAAACAGATTTTCTTGAAATGCTAAGATAGCTTTGGGTTTGAATAGTTCCTTCAGACTCCCTACTGCCGACTGGCGACTGCCACTGCCTACTTCTTCCCCTTCCCTTTATTATGATAAAATGCAGCCTTTTCTTTATCGTCAAATCGGGTGTAAATATTTCCGATGTAGTCGGCATAGTCGGGTTTGGGGTCAATGGCGTATAGTCTGTCGAAGTATCCGAGTGCAATCTTGAAATCGGCCGTTGATTGCTTTAAGGCTTCGAGCAGTTTCAGGTATTGTTTATTGGTTTTATTGGCCTCATAAGCTTTCATTTCGGCCACGTAAAGGTCTTCAGCTTTCCAGAAGTATTTTTTAGCCTGCCAGTCGAGTGCGGCGGGGTTTTTATCATCAAGCTGGAGCATTTTGGGGGTAAGTTCATCGCAGTTTGCATCGTTACCCAATTTTTTATTCACCTTAAAATAATCGTTCAATAATTTGAGCTGCAAAGATGCGGTTTCTGCAATCGAAGGCCATGCACCAAAAGCCAAATCCCAGTTTTCGCTGGTAACATAAGTTTCAAAAAGTCGAACCCTAAAACTGCTGATTTCCTTGCCATCAGGGTATCTTTCGATATATTTTTCGAGGGCATCAATTTCTTTGGATAGGTTATCAATTTCCCGGTAACATTTGGCAAGTGCTGCCCAGGTTTCGGCATCCACCGCTGTGGTGTATTTTGCCACTTCCAGATATTCGATGGCTTTGGCGGTTTGTTTCAATGCCAGCGCCGAAAGTCCGGCATTCTGGTAAACAATTCCATCGGCTACAGCCGCCTGGCTTTTTTTTGCTGACATTTCATTTTCATAACCTGTAAGTGCAGCTTCATAATTGCCGGCAATAAAATCTGTTTCAGCCTGTTGGAGGTAATTTACCACAACCACCTGCTTTGCCGGTGTGCAAGCCATTAAAAATCCAAAAACGACAATTCCCAAAGTCCAGATTAATCTACTCATCTCAAATTGAATTAAAAACCTTACTCTAAAACTGGTGGCAAAGATCGTTTTTATCGTTTAAACGTAACGCTTTTGCTAAGTTTGGTTATAAAATAATTTTGTTAGTTAGATTATTCTAACTATGTTTGCTGAATGGATAAACTGATTGATCTGATTGCAAAACTATCGGCAAAGATGGGACAAGTTGAAGAAACTGCCAAGGAGCAGTTCAAATTCAACGAACTCACGCTTACGCAGATGCACTATCTCGAAACGATAAATCTATTGGTAAATCCAAGCATCACCGAACTGGCTGCCGAAATGAACCTGACCAAACCAACCATCACAGTTATTATCGACAGGTTTATCGAAAAAGATTTAGTTGTAAAGGTCAGATCTGACGAGGACCGCCGCAGCACGCATCTTCATCTCACCGAAAAGGGAAAACAAATAAACCAGATGCATGACCACGCGCACCGGATACTTGCCGAATCAATGACTAAAGGACTTACCACAACCGAAAAGAACATTTTTATCGAACTGCTCGAAAAAGTAGTTGGTGAAATGTCAAAAGGTTGATTTAAAGTTAGATCATTCTAACATCTTTATCAGAAATAAATGAAGTTGAATTATTTTAAAATATTTTATAAACATTAAAATTGGAGGAAATACCATGAATTGCCCTATTTGTAACATTGGATTAGTGATGGCCGATAAACAAGGTGTCGAAATTGATTATTGCCCTAAATGCCGCGGAATCTGGCTCGACCGTGGTGAACTCGAAAAGATCATCGAAAGAAGTTATTCGTCAGGCTTCGCGCCACAGCCAGGATACGATCACGATCGCCACGACGATTATAAACATTCTGATCACGACGACCACAGGTATCCAGGTAACTACAAGCACGGACGAAAGAAAAACTTCCTTTCGGACATGTTTGATTTTTAAAGATTCGAAAACGCCGGCTATCGTAGCAATAGCCGGTTTTCGCTAATACTACCCGCGATCCATTTTTTGGCTGAACGAGGTAACAGCTTCCTTCTATAAACATCCATAATTATCAACGAAACAAAAAAGCATAATGCAGATTGATCTGTCATCAGAAAAATTCAGAGGATTAACTTCAAAACAAGCCGAAGAAAAACTTAAAACGGAAGGCTACAACCTGCTTCCATCATCAAAACCCAAAAATTTCCTGCACATCGTTGGGAGTATTTTAAAAGAGCCGATGTTTATCCTGCTCGTTGCATGCGGCAGTTTGTACATGGCCTTGGGCGACATCCAGGAAGGGCTGATGCTGCTTGGTTTTGTTTTTGTAATTATGGGTATCGAGTTTTACCAGGAACGAAAAACCGAAAAAGCGCTCGATGCCCTTAAAGATCTTGCCAGTCCACGGGCTTTGGTGATCAGAGATGGTGTCGAAACACGAATTGCCGGTAAAGATGTGGTTAAAGATGATATCCTCATTTTGCAGGAAGGCGACCGTGTTCCGGCTGATGCAACCATTTTGTATTCAATAAACCTGTTGGCCGACGAATCTTTGCTTACCGGCGAATCGGTTCCTGTGAGGAAATCTGATTGGGACGGTGTAGAAAAACATATTCAGCCTGGTGGCGATGATCTTCCGTTTGTATTTTCGGGTTCGATGATCGTGCAGGGAACCGGTATCGCAAGAGTAACCGGGACGGGCATCAATACCGAAATTGGAAAAATCGGTAAAGCGCTCGAAAGTGTTAAGGAAGAGCCTACCAAATTGAATCGGGAAATGGGCAAACTCGTCAAAAAGCTCACCATCACCGGGATAATCCTGTGTATTTTGGTTATCGTGGCATACACGCTTACTCGCGGAAATCT
>CAIYZW010000405.1 GCA_903930725.1 uncultured Bacteroidota bacterium | reverse complement strand
GCGCCATTTAACCAGAACCCGGCATGCTGATGAAGACACCAGGGAAAATAAACATACATAAACACCATTCAAACTATGAAGAAAATTTTAATGCTTTCGATTGTAATCATGATTTCGGGGTTTTCACTTTTGGCACAAGCTCCTCCTTCCCCTCCCGGTGATGCAGGTGGTAGCGGCGGTCCCGTTGGTGGTGGCGGCGCTCCCATCGGCAGCGGGCTTGTTTTATTAATCTCGCTGGCGGCGGGATATGGCTGCAAGAAGGTGTATGATTTTAAGAAAAATAACCTGGCTGATTAGATTCTGAAACTGGGAAAACCAAGGCTACAAAGCCCGAAAGCTACGTCATCTAAAGATTTGTAATCAGGTAATTTACGGCCAAACCTACCAGGTTTTATAAAAGCCTCCGGAGTTTTTGATAAACACCGGAGGTTTTTTTTAATTGTTAACCTTTAGAAGCCTCCAGTTACACATTCCTGAATAATTTTGACAAATTCTGCCGAAAACTATTCCAGTTCAAATCATTTTATCTAATTTAGCTACACTAATTTGATTACACTTGGATTGCTTATGAAAATACATAAAATCTTTATTCTGTTGGTGTTGTTTTATTTTCCTTTGGGGATTGTTTTCTCTCAAACCGTTAATCCTGACACACTTGCCGCGGATTTTTTCCGACAGTTCGAAAAAAGTCATTCCGGCAATAAAGATTCGATGAATTTGATAGTAAACCAGATTATCCAGCAGGTTACGGCGGAGTACCCCGGAAAAGCCGGACTGGTGCTTTGCTCGGCCGGGATATTGCTCGATGACAATGATTATGATGATGCAGCGCTAAAATGTCTTCGGGCATCATTGCCTCTGATCAGTAAAAAGAAAAATCCAAAAGAGTACATAAATTGTGCTTTGGCTATGGCAGATGTTTTCTACAAAGCAATGAAAGCCGATTCGGCCAGTCATTATGTTGATCTTGGTTACGGTGTTTCACAAGAGGAAATGATCAGTCAATACGATGACGATATTTACAACGACAGGGCACGTATCGCTGATTTGAGCGGACAGCGTTTACTGGCGATAGACTGGTACCTGAAGGCCGCTGACATCCAAAGGCAGAGAAAGGACTCAGTTGGTTTGGGCATTGTACTTGGTAATATTGGTACCATGCACATCAATCTTAAAAATTATGATGAAGCTTTAAAATACCTTCACGAATCGGAAATGTACAACGAACATCAAAAAAATGAGGCCGCGCTGAATGATACCTACAGCAACCTGGCTGTCGCCTATAATGAACATGGTAAATTGTCAGAGTCAATAAAATATTATTACAAGTCAATCTTTCTTTCAAAGAAATTGAAAAACGATTTCCAGTTAGCCAGGGCATTTATGAATCTTGCCAGTGCTTTTATCACCGAAAAGAAATACGCTGAAGCTGAGGCTTATCTGGACAGCAGTAAAGTTATCTGCGAGAATAATAATATCCAGTTCGGCCCGCTTCTTTATAAAATAAATCAGGGTCAGTTGATCCTTGAAACAGGACAAATCAGCAAAGGCCTTGCATTGCTTGAGGATGCTGAAAAAGATATGGCAAGCTATGATATGCCGGGAATACAGTGTGAACTCTGGGAAATAATTTCGACCGGATATGAAAAAGACAAACAATACCAGCGCGCACTCGAGTATTACAAAAAATTTACTGTATTAAAAGACAGTATTGGTGGCAGTGAAACCAACCGGTTTGTTTTTGAACTGCAAACCATGTATGAAAGTGAACATTCAGCCCGGCAGATTGAACAATTACAGAAAAATATTGAGAAACAAAAAGCCCGGAACGGATATATTGTGATGGGTTTAGGAATGTCGGTTATCATTACTTTACTGTTTGGGGTTTTGCTGATTATTTACCGACGTGCCCAGCAATACAAGCAGCGGCTTGCTCAGGAAGAAAATGAGAAATTGCAACTGTCAATGGACATTAAAGATCAGGAACTGGCAAGTAAAGCCATGAATATGGCTAAAATCAATCAAATGATTCTCGACGTAAGTGATCAGCTAAAAAAGGTATTGCCCGGTCTGACAAGAGAAAAAACGGAATCGTTGCAGCAATTACTCAAAAACTTAGAGAGCAGCCTCCCGACAGAGGTCTGGAAGGAATTTGAGACCCGTTTTGAACAAGTTCATAAAGGATTTTATGATAAAATCTCAAACATTTATCCCGAACTTAGTCCGGCCGAAGTTAAAGTTTGCGGTTTCCTCCGGCTCAACCTTACCACCAAAGATATCGCCTTGTTGACGAATCGCGGAATTGGTACCATCGAACATTCCCGAAGTTCGATACGCAGGAAAATGAACCTTGAAAACGATGCCAACCTGACGTCTTTCCTGCTTTCGCTGTAAATAATGAGTATAGTCTAAAAAGGCATCAAACATTAAATTAATGTGGCTAAAGCTCTGAACATCACGCATATCAATAGCCCAGCCCTTAAGGGCTGGGCTATTGAAAACCACGTACTTACCGGGCTTTAGCCCAAAACCAATGGTTTTTAGGTTGGACTCAATAATATTTATTGTCTGCTGAAAAAGTCGACAGAACCCAGACTAAGCGGAATTTGCAATTTAAGCGGAATTTGCATTTCCACTTTAAACAAGGTTAACTGTGAAATTCATTCCTGTTCAATGTTATAACCTGGCTTTTTAGGCGGCATTACAAATGCCACCAAGCCGGGGTACCAAAACGCTGCCAGGTCTTTCGACGCTGGCAGGTTTCCGGAACCAAAGACCTGTCAGCGTGCGCAGCACCTGACAGCGTCTAAAAAATTTGGGCGGCATTACAAATGCCGCCCAGCCTGGGTAGCGCCGTAGGTGCGAAATTATGGTAGCAAAAATGCCTGTCCCTTTTTTAAAAGCCTTGTAGAGGCGATATTATTGATGACAAAAGCCATAAGAGTTTGCCATTTCATTTGAGCTTTATAATGTCGCCTCTACGAGGCTGCATAGTGTTTTTTTAACGTTTTTTCTTTTGATCAACCGCTTCATCCGCCGGACTTCGGCGTGAGCTCAGTCGAACGCTGGCGGATCAACCGCTTCGAGGGTTTTCGTTGTTCAAACCCTTCAAGCGGTCTTCAAACCCTCGAAGTGGTTAAAAGTTAGATGCAATCGATAAGCCGCATAATGCAGGACACCCCGTGATTTACAAAATTCACGGGGTGTCCATTTTTCCCTGTTTCATTACACGGAAGGCAGATAGGCGCTTATTTTCCTACGAAGTGAACAATTCTGTTAAATCAACCTTTAAATCACCATTGAAGATATTCACCGGAATTTTATCATCACCAGCAAAGATGCCTTTAAACTGGAATTTTCCTTTTTCATCTAAAAGAAAAACAGTTACGGTTTCATCGTTTGGGCTTACAATCCAGTATTCGCGAACGCCGTGTTCCTGGTAAATTTCAAATTTATCCCTGGTATCACGCTGTGAGTTTTTTGGCGAAATAATTTCGATTATCATATCTGGTGCGCCCAGACAGCCACGAGCATCTAATTTCGACATGTCGCAAACCACGAAAATATCAGGCTGTAAAACAGTATAAACCAGTTTGTCATCCTGGCTTTTTTTGTCTTTTGGAAATCTTACATCTGAAGGCGCATGGTAAAGTTTACATATTTTATGCATCAGAAAATTTCCAATTTGTAACGTTAAATTTACAGACAATTCCTGATGCCTCCTCGAAGGCGCTGGTGTCATCAGCTTTATGAAGCCATCGTAAAGTTCCCGCCTCACATCGTCCATCCAGGTAAGATAGTCGGCGTAGTTATAACGTTTGTTAAAATCTAAATTCAAAGTATCCATGATTTGTATTTTAAATTTTGACAAAGATAATTTATTTGGAAAGTAATTCAGGACTGAAAAAGTTGCAATTCCGCTTTAAACAAGGTTACCAGTAAAATTTATTCCTATCAGGTGCCATAATCTATTCGTGGGCGGCATTACAAATGCCGCCCAGCCAGAATCTTTACAAAATTTTCAGCAAGCCCTTTGTATCAATCGCAAAAAACCTGCAGGCGTTTGTTTAAAACATTATTCTATCTCATTCTTTTAGTGATTGTTAACTGTTTTTAACCAGTCCCTGTTTATCAAAATACCACCAAAATCAATGCTGTAGAAACCTTCATCGCCTTCCCGGATTGCCCTTTCTACCCTCAAAATATGCTCATTTTCACATGTAGCTGTTATTCCGGTTGTTATCATACCACCGACAGGTAAATGACAGGTGGTTTTAGTACCACCGACAGGTAAATGACAGGTGTTTTATTTGGAAAATGTGAATTCTGTGACGTTATTTGATGCTCATTTAAAAACAAAGAATATGAATGATGATGATCATGATAAAGTCAATGAAGACTTTTCCCGGGAAATGGAGGATTACAACCTTTTACTTCATGAAAAAGCAGAAGCTTTTAAGAAGCTCGCCGAAGCATTGAATAACAATTATCATAGCTATTTAGCCAAAACCCGGCATGAAGCTGAATGCACCACGGATAATCAAGGAAAATAAAAAAAACCGACAAAAAAGTTAAATAAATCACTTTGAACAAACTACACAATTTAATCCGCAAGCACATATTATCAACTATAAAATTTTTATTTGAAGCAAACTTTAAATTTAATATTATGAAAAAGACTTTTACAGTTCTATTTGTCCTTGCACTGACAGCAGGGATTTTGTTGCAGACTGCAGATGCCCAGGTTACCGTAACAGGTTCAACCGGTGCAAACGCGACTTACACTACTCTGAAACTTGCATTTGATGCCATAAATGCAAACACAAATCAAAACAGTAATAATATTGTAATAACAATTACTGCTTCAACAACCGAGACAGCCTCAGCAAGTCTGACGGGGCAGGAAACAAATACATGGACCTCGGTAAAAATTTACCCGACAGTTTTAGGCCTTTCCATCACAGGCTACCTGG
>CAIYZW010000404.1 GCA_903930725.1 uncultured Bacteroidota bacterium | reverse complement strand
GGCGAGGTGTCGGCGACGAAGGCCGCAGTCTCCTCAGGCGTCGGCGGAAGTCCGGTGAGGTCAAAGAAGACACGGCGTGCGAGGGTTCTGCGATCAGCCTCTGCCGGTGCTGCCTTGCCAGCCGCTTCGATCTTGGACAGAACAAAGGCATCAATGGGATTCTTCACCCATGCGGCGTCCTTGACCGCTGGAGGAGCGACGCTCGCGATGGGTTTGAAGGACCAGAGATCGAGGCGTTTGCCGCCAAAGATCTTCACGATGGTTTGGGGCCGCTTCTTTCATCGGTAAAAATGTCCTTTTCGGCCATTGCCGTTGATCCAAACAATAAAGACCAAAAAGCCATCCTCAACAGCGCAAAACAAGCCATCAACGAGGCAATCAGCAGCCTCAAGGAAATTTCCAATAATCTTAGCCCCCATATTCTCGATAATTTTGGATTGGCCAGTGCCATCCGTTCTTTCGCAAATAAAATTGACCAAACAGGGAAAATTAAAATCGAATTCAGATCGAATATCCACGAGAAACGATACCCCGGAAACACCGAAGTAATCCTGTACCGCGCTATTTGTGAGTTGATCAACAACACCTTAAAACATGCTAAAGCCAAAAAAATTCTCATCAGCCTCGACGAAGAAGAAGGCAAATTAAAGATGCTTTATCAGGACGACGGCAAAGGTTTCGACTACAACCTTGTGCTGCTCAACGAAACCGGCGGAATGGGTTTACCCAATATCCGGTCGCGGCTAAACTCGATAAATGGTAACTTTGCCGTGGATAGTCTGCCTGGCGAAGGAGTTGTGGTAACTATCGGAGTTGATGTTTAAAATTTTTGAAAATGGAAAAATTTACTTTGATGATCGTTGACGACCACTCCCTTTTCAGGGATGGTTTAAAATTGCTGCTGAAAAACCATTTTCCTGCAATTATTATTTCCGAAGCCTCCGATGGCCAGCAATTTTTAAACCAGTTGCCGGTTATTAATCCCGACATTGTTTTAATTGATATCAACATGCCTGTGATGGACGGCATCGAAGCCACAAAAAAAGCCATCGCAGCATTTCCCAACCTCAAAATTATTGCCCTCTCGATGTTTGGCGACGAGGCCTATTATTACAAAATGATTGATGCCGGGGTTCGCGGCTTTTTACTTAAAAATTCGGAAATAAACGAAGTTACCGACGCCATAGAGGCTGTGCTTGATGGCGATAATTATTTCTCTAAAGAATTGCTTTACAACGTCGTCAAAAATTTGCGTTCATCGGGCATGTTTGCCGATAATAAAATTGACCTTTCCGATCGTGAAGTAGAAATTCTGGAGTTAATTTGTCAGGGATTTTCAAATCAGGAAATCGGAGAAAAACTATTCATCAGCAAGCGTACGGTGGATAAACACCGTTCGAATATTCTTACCAAAACAAATTCGCGCAACTCGGCTCAGCTGGTGATGAACGCCATTAAAAACAAGTGGATTATGGTTTAATCAAACGTAACAGGCAGTTTCCCAATAAGCATTTATACCCACCTTTAAGTACCCACATTTAAAATATGCTCATATCTTGAATTTTCGGGCATAAAAAGGGTTTCCAAACACTGAAGTTCAAAATACTTTTGTCCCGTGAAAATCCAGCTTTTTCGAAACCGCTTTTAATGTTTCGAAAGGAAGTAAAAATCATTTAAACTTTACAGCATGAAAAGCACATCAGTACAAATTGCAGCAGCATTATTGTTAATTTTTGCAGTGGCAGCAGGTTTTTTAGCTGGCTGTGGAAACCCAACGGCAAACCAGCAAAAGGAAGGCGAACAGCTCAGTGGCAACATTTCAATTTCAGGCGCTTTTGCGCTTTATCCTTTAACAGTTAAATGGGCGGAAGAGTTTCAAAAGGTTTACCCCGGAGTCCGGATTGACATCAGTGCCGGTGGTGCTGGTAAAGGGATGGCCGATGCCCTTTCGGGGATGATTGACCTCGGGATGTTTTCGAGAGGTATAAGCCAGGCCGAAGCCGATAAAGGAGCCTGGTGGATTGCCGTTACCAAGGATGCAGTTTTGCCTACCATGAATGCACAAAATCCGCATTTACAATTGATTAAGGAAAAAGGTTTTTCACGCGAAACCTTTGTTGATGTTTTCCTTACACAAAAAATAAAAACCTGGGGTGATGCATTAGGTGATCCTGGAATAAAAGTTCCCATCAATGTTTACACCCGTTCCGATGCCTGCGGTGCTGCCCAAATGTGGGGCGAATATCTGGGTAAAGACCAGGAAAGCCTCCAGGGTATCGGCGTTTTTGGCGACCCGGGAATTGCAAGTGCCGTAAAAGGTGATGCCGCTTCGCTGGGGTTCAATAATGTGATTTACGCTTACGACGTTACCAGCCGCAAAAAATACGACGGCCTCGAAGTTTTACCTGTGGATGTTAACGGAAACGGCAAAATTGACCCCGAAGAAAATTTCTATGATACACTCGACGAAATCATGGCAGCCATCCGTGATGGGAAGTATCCTTCCCCACCTGCCCGCGACCTATATTTTGTTTCGTTGGGCAAGCCTCAAAAGCCTGTAATTGTGGCATTTTTAAAATGGATTTTATCCGACGGGCAAAAATTTGTAAACGAAGCCGGCTATGTGGAGCTTTCGGCGGAAAAAATTGCAGGCGAACTGGAAAAACTCAAATAGATTTAGGATTTTATAATCCAATCATAAATCATAGATCACAAAAGGTTAATTTATTTTGAAATATCGCAGGATTCAGATTGGTCGTCATCTCAGGAATAAACTCCACGGAAGCTGGATGGTTATTAGTTTAGTTCTGGTGATGTTGACGCCATTTTTCCTGTTAGTTGGTCTTTCATGGAAATCCTGGCTACTGTTGGAGGAGAATTCGATTTTTCACCTTTTGTTTTCCAAAGAATGGAAACCGTTATCGGGGCAGTTTGGTTTTTATCCGTTTATCATTTCCTCGGTTTGGGTTACCGTGGTAGCTTTGTTGATTTCAGCTCCCATTTGCCTGCTTACATCCATCCATCTTACCCAATATGCCAAAAAATGGGTGCTCAAAATCATGCACCCGATTATTGATATTCTGGCAGGAATACCTTCGGTGATTTACGGAGTCTGGGGAATTTTGGTGGTGGTTCCGGCCATTTCAAATTATGTTGGGCCATTTCTGGGAAAACAGGTTTCGGGATATTCGATCCTTGCTGGAGCAATTGTCCTTTCGATCATGATTATCCCTTTTATCCTGAACATCTTAATCGAAATTTTTAGAAATATCCCGACCGAACTCAGCGAAGCATCGCTCTCGTTGGGTGCGAGCAAATGGCAAACTATCAAATTTGTGCTGGTGCGAAGGGCAATGCCTGGAATTATCTCGGCTCTGGGTTTGGGAATGTCACGGGCCTTTGGCGAAACAATCGCTGTTTTAATGGTAGTTGGAAATGTTACCAAAATCCCGACAGGACTTTTCCAACCTGGCTACCCGCTGCCTGCACTCATTGCCAACAATTACGGCGAAATGCTTTCGATCCCATTGTACGACTCGGCTTTAATGCTGGCAGCATTAATCCTTTTTGTGGTGGTGATGCTGTTCAACCTGGCCTCAAGGCTAATTATCATCGAATCCGAAAAACATGCTTAAACAATGAATATCAAGAAGATTGAAGAAAAGTTTTTCAGGGTGCTGATGTTCTGTTCGACCGTAATTATTGCGACAGCACTTGTTTTGATCATTTTTAGCATTCTTTATAAAGGACTTCCTTCGGTTTCGTGGGAAATGCTTACCAGCACGCCCAAAGGCGGTTTCTATTTTGGGAAGGGCGGGGGTGTTTTAAATGCTATCATTGGCTCACTTTACCTTTCGTTAGGAGCAACAATCCTGGCGTTGTTGTTTGGCCTGCCGCTGGCGCTTTTTATGAACGTTCATCTTATCAAACGGCAAAAGCTGGTGAATGGAATCCGGTTTTTGCTCGATTTACTGTGGGGAGTCCCCTCCATTGTTTACGGTGCTTTCGGATTTACCATCATGATTTTTTTTGGAATCCGGGCTTCACTTTTAGCCGGGATTATCACTGTAACTTTATTCATCATTCCAATTATGGTTAGGAGCATGGATGAAGTATTAAAATCGGTTCCCCGCGGGCTTTTGGAATCGTCACTTTCGCTGGGGTCAACACAAGCCGAAACCTCCTATCGTGTTTATTTAAAACAATGCATCCCAGGCGTGATTACTGCTGTTTTACTGTCGTTTGGCCGGGCTATCGGCGATGCAGCCTCTATACTTTTTACCACCGGCTACACCGATTATATCCCGACAGGCCTGAATCAGCCCACAGCAACTTTGCCATTAGCCATTT
>CAIYZW010000403.1 GCA_903930725.1 uncultured Bacteroidota bacterium | reverse complement strand
GGCAAAGGTGAAATATTTCGGACGAACTGCCCTTGCATTTTGGTTGGTAGGGCTGGTATTAGCGGCTTATGTTGCTGTTTTCACCGGCAGAGATTTCAGACATACCGGAAGGCTGATAAAAGATTACGAATTACCGTTGAAGCCCGCGAAAGTGCTGTATATTGGATGCCTGCCCGAAAGCACCCTCAGCGAAGAAGAGCCGCATTTCCAGATTTTTGATAAAGAATGGAAGGTGATTTTTAAAGAAAACGGCTACCAGATTTATGGTCTTCCGAAAATAATATTTTCAAAATCGAAAACAAACAATGTAAAAATTGGTGTAACTGCTTATGCCAAAGGCTCCGACAGGGAAGAAGCTGAACGCAGGGCAGAAGAATGCCTTTATCCGATAAATTCAAACGATTCGACCTTCATTTTGCCAAACTATTTTAAATTACCTAAAAACGAAATTATCAGAGCTCAGCAAATCAAAATGACGATTGAAATTCCTGAAGGACAGATCGTTAAATTCAATCAAAATATGGAAAATTTGTTTTTTGATAATCCTTACGGCAATTTCGAAAACATTGATTATCCTGGCAAAACCTTTATTATGACCGGGAATGGCTTGGTTCCGTACGTTGAAGGCACCGAAAAAAAGGCTGATAAGAGTAAAACTCAAAATTTTTTGATGCCAACAAACCATTTACCGGAAATAGATATTTTCGAAAATCTCAGTACACTTTCGATACATGCAAACGGAATTTAAACATGCCGGATTTATTGGCCATTAAGATAATTTAACAAGCACAGGCCAATCATAAAATTTTATTTTTCAATCGTTTAATATAAAATTCCCGCCCGTTCAAGGCGGGATTTTTATTTCCGGTTTCTATTTTATTACTTTTGCTTGCTAACAATTAGTTTGGTCGAAAATCTTCAATCCTGTCAGGTTTTAAAAACCTGACAGGTTTCATAAAATAGCGCAAAATCTTTTCTGACCAAACTCAAAACCTAAAAAATAAAGCAGTTATGTCTGAAAAAAAAATTGCCGAACATTATAAAACAGAAGTTCTCGATGATTACCGGTTAGCCTGCGAAAGTCGCCAGGCCAGTATTTTAGGTCGCAAGGAAGTTCTCACCGGAAAAGCGAAATTCGGGATTTTTGGCGATGGCAAAGAAATACCACAACTGGCGATGGCAAAGGTTTTCCATAATGGTGACTGGCGGTCGGGTTATTATCGAGACCAAACTTTTATGATGGCAGCCGGCATGATGACTCTGGAAGAATTTTTTGCCCAGCTTTACGGTGATACCGACGAAGATTTTAATCCGGGAACTGCCGGAAGGCTGATGAATAATCACTTTGCCACACGCTACATCAACAAGGACGGAACCTGGATGGCGCAATCAAAACTTAAAAACAGTTCGGCCGATGTTTCGCCAACAGCCGGTCAAATGCCGCGCTTGCTTGGGCTGGCTTTTGCTTCCAAGTTTTATCGGAATAATCCGGACTTAAAAACATACGACCAATTTTCGATAAACGGCAATGAAGTTGCTTTTGGAACCATCGGCGATTCGAGCACTTCCGAAGGTGTTTTTTGGGAAACCATGAATGCTGCCGGCGTTTTGCAGGTGCCGATGGCCATGTCGGTGTGGGACGATGGTTTTGGGATTTCGGTTTCACGAGATTTTCAAACCATCAAAAGCAGCATTTCGGAAGCTTTGAGTGGTTTTGAAAAAACGGATGAAAAACCAGGATTTCTGATTTATAGCGTAAAAGGTTGGGATTATCCCGAATTATGCCGCGTTTACACCGAAGGCGTTAAAATCTGCCGGGAGCAGCATATTCCGGTATTGTTTCATGTCACCGAAGTTACACAACCGCAGGGACATTCAACTTCCGGCTCGCACGAACGTTATAAAACTGCCGAAAGGCTGCTGTGGGAAGAAGAATTCGATGGGATAAAAAAAATGCGCGAATGGATTATTTCGACTGGCATAGCCCAACCAAACGAACTTGATGCTATCGAAAGTAAAGCTGCAAAACGTGCCAAAGATGCCCGAATAATAGCCTGGGATAATTTTACACTTCCGCTCAGGAAAAAACGGGACGATTTTCTTAAAATAGTGGATATCAGCACTTGTGAATGTTCGAAAACCGACAGGATTGCGGCCATCAAAGAAGACCTGGCAAAAGTTGCCGAACCCATCCGGAAAGACACCATGTCGCAGGCGAAGCGGATTTTAAGGCTCATTTGCAATTCGTGCAGCAATCCCGAAAATTCGCTAAAAACCAACGTTACCAAATGGTTTGATAAAGACATGGAAGACAGCCGCGAACGATTCAGCTCGCATCTTCAATGCGAAGATCAGTTTTCGGCACTTAAAGTAATTCCTGTTCCACCTATCTTTGATGAAAACACCAAATCCGTTCCGGGGCGTGAAATTCTGAGAGATAATTTTGATTATATTTTCGAACATAACAGCCGCGTAATTGCTTTTGGTGAAGACGTTGGAAAGATCGGTGGCGTAAACCAGACTTACGAAGGTTTGCAGGAAAAATACGGCGAAATCAGGATTTTTGATACTGGTATCCGCGAAGCAACAATCGTCGGTCAAGGCCTGGGCCTGGCTATGCGCGGCTTACGTCCGATTGCCGAAGTGCAGTATTTCGATTATCTGCTTTATGCTTTGCAGGTAATGAGCGATGATTTGGCAACATTAACTTATCGTACCAAAGGCGGACAGAAAGCCCCGCTCATCGTTTGCACCCGCGGCCATCGCCTCGAAGGAATCTGGCATTCCGGCTCTCCGCTAAGCATGGTCATTAATTCGGTGCGCGGTGTTCATGTTCTTGTTCCACGAAACCTCACCCAGGTAGCAGGTTTTTATAACACCATCCTTGCCTCCGATGACCCGGCTCTAATTATCGAACCTTTAAATGGTTACAGACTTCGTGAGCCACGGCCATCAAACATCGGCGAATTCAGAATTCCCATCGGCGTTCCTGAAGTTTTAAAAACCGGCACTGACCTAACTCTTGTAACTTACGGCTCCTGTGTCCATATTGCTGCAGATGCTGTGAAACAGTTAAACGATTTTGGTATTGATGTCGAATTAATTGACGTTCAATCTTTGTTGCCTTTCGATATTAATCATGTCATTTTGGAATCTCTAAAGAAAACCAATAAAATTGTTTTTTTTGATGAAGATGTCCCCGGAGGCGCAACCTCATTTATGATGCAGCAGGTTTTGGAAGAACAAAAAGGATTTTTCTTTTTGGATGCCGAGCCAAAAACCATCACCGCCCAGGCGCACCGCCCCGCCTATTCCACCGATGGCGATTATTTTTCAAACCCGAACGCCGAAGATGTTTTCGATACCGTTTACAACCTGATGCACAGCGTAAATCCGTTTAAATATCCGAAGATTTTTTGATGATTGAGGACTAACCAGATTCTTTTAAGTGGTCGTTTTTAATTTTCAGTTAGAAATGTAGGGTAATCCAAAACAACCTAAAGCCAGCTGTTGTTATAGAGGAGAAATTTTAAATCATCATGCAAACTTTAAAACGGATTCAGGTTCTAAATATCTCAATCAGCGAGGCCTGGGATTTTTTCAGTAATCCCGAAAACCTGAAAGTAATTACGCCGGGTTTTATGAAATTTGATATGACCTCCGATTCAAAAAACTTCAGAATGTACCCCGGCATGATTATCACCTACAAGGTAAGCCCGTTTATGAAAATTCCGTTTAGTTGGGTAACCGAGATCACTCATGTAAATGAGCCATTCTTTTTTGTTGACAATCAAAAGTCGGGGCCATTTAAATATTGGCATCACCAGCATTTTTTTAAACAATTGCCTGATGGAATTGAAATGACAGACCTTGTAAACTATGCTGCTCCTCTTGAAAATCTTAGCCGACCCATCGAAAAAACGATTATCAAAAAAAGAGTAGAAATGATTTTTGATTTCCGGTATAAAAAACTGGAAGAATT
>CAIYZW010000402.1 GCA_903930725.1 uncultured Bacteroidota bacterium | reverse complement strand
TCGCCGCCTCTTAACGGAGAAGGATTGCCTGATGGTGTAATTGGCAACACGTCTGATTTTGGTTCAGAAGAGTCCAGGTTCGAGCCCTGGTCGGGCAACCACCAACAAAGAAAACCCGCTGTTTTACATTGATAAACAGCGGGTTTTTTTATGTGCTGCCGCTGGCATATTTAAGGTTTCACCTAACCAAAGCTGAAACCTTTTTTGTGAGCCGAAATCCCAAAGCTTCTAAAACTAAATAATCAACCTCATTCGATGATTGATTTCGGCAAAGCCAAAAAAATGTTTCTATTTTTGATGCAGTTTAGAAATTCGTTTTAATGCAAAATGAACCGGGTATCATCATGAAGAATTTTTTGTTGACTGTTGTTTTGTTTTTCGTCGTTACCGCCTGTTTGGATGCGCAGAATTTGTGGGGAAAATATGACTATTTATTCCAACCAGAGCAGCATTGCGTGGTTTATCAAACCAACGAAAAAATAATAATTGATGGTGTTCCTGATGAATCCGCCTGGGATCATGCAGCCTGGTCGGCAGATTTTATGGATATCGAAGGTGGTAACAAACCTGTGCCCGAATTTCGTACCCGGATAAAAATGCTTTGGAATGACAGCTCCCTGTTCATTTTTGCCGAACTCGAAGAGCCTCATATCTGGGCGTATTTAAAGGAACACGATCAGATTATTTATCACGAAAATGATTTTGAAATCTTCTTAGACCCCAACAACAACGCCCACGACTACTTCGAATTTGAGCTGAATGCCGCCAACACCTTATTCGATCTTTTCCTGACAAAGCCTTATCGCGACGGCGGAATCCCGCTCATTACCTGGAATGCGCCCGGTTTTACTTCCGCTGTCTCAATTTCCGGAACACTGAATAATCCTGCCGACACCGATCAGAAATGGACCGCCGAAATAGCGATCCCGTTCGAGTCGCTCAAAACAGGAATTAAGAGCCAGGTTCCGGTTGACGGGCAAATCTGGAAAGTAAACTTTTCGCGTGTGCAATGGAAAACCGACATTTCAGAAGGAAAATATCAAAAAAAGAAAGACAAAAACACCAGGCTTTTTCTCAGTGAAAATAACTGGGTTTGGAACCCCACAGGCGAAATAAATCTGCATGTGCCCGAGCGGTGGGGAATGTTACAATTCTCAAAATCTGATGTAAAAAATCCAAACGACACCTTTGAAATGCCGCAATATGAAGAGTTGAAAAAGCAACTCTGGCTGGTTTATTATAAACAGCAGGATTTCATGCTGGCTTTTGATAATTACGCTACTTCTTTGGCGTTGCTTTCGATGCCGGAGAGCGTTTCAGATGCTTCAGGCAACACTGCAAAATTAGAAATGCTGGCCACTGAACTTCAGTTTACCGCTCTACTGAAAACCGCTGACGGAAAGGTTTTCGCTATAAATGAAGAGGGATTTTTATCAGAAAAGATTAAAACAGTTCAGCCATGAAGAAAAGAGATTTTATAAAAACGTCCCTGCTGTCAGGGGTTGGATTATTTGGTTTTCGGCAGGTCGTGGGAGCTTCGGCTCCTGAAATTCAAAAAACAATAGCCCTGAAACACTGGGTGTGGGAAAGCCCCGATGTTCAGGAGCATGAAGAAATTTTGAAAGCGAAATATGCCCGTTTTTACAAGGCAGGAATAAGAGGGGTGTTTTTTGAAAGCGATAGCGAAAAGCATTTCAAAATAGCGAAAAGCGCCGGAATTGAAACCCACCGGTGGATCTGGACGATGAACCGGGTTGAAAAAGATTTGCTGAAAAACCATCCCGATTGGTTTGCCGTAAGCCGTAACGGCCAATCATGCTCAACGCATCCGCCTTACGTGAATTATTACCGCTGGCTTTGTCCATCGAAGCCGGAAGTTTTGGAATATCTCAAAAAACAGGTTGCCACCATCCTCGACAAGGATTACACCGACGGCATCCACCTGGATTATGTGCGCTATTGCGACGTAATTCTTCCAGTAAATTTATGGAAGAATTATGGGATAGAGCAAACCCGCGAATTACCCGAATACGATTTTTGTTATTGCGAAACCTGCCGCGAGCGGTACAAAGCCGAAAATGGCATTGATCCGCTGGACATCGAATTTCCGGATCAAAGCCTTTCGTGGCGCAAATTCAGGTACGACAGGATTACTGATATTGTAAATGCCCTGTCAGAAGTTGCCCATCAAAAAAAGAAAACCATTACTGCCGCTGTATTTCCAACGCCGGAAGTAGCACGCCGCATCGTGCGCCAGGACTGGACCAACTGGAACCTCGATGGCGTTTGCCCAATGATTTACCATGGTTTTTACAAAGAACAGGTAAGCTGGATTGGTGATGCAGTTGCCGAGGGCGTGCACTTTTTATGCGACCGGTTTCCACTCTACGCAGGTTTGTTCCTACCGGATTTCGATTCGGACAATGAGCTAAAGCAAGGTATCACAACAGCCTTACAAAATGGTGCTTCAGGAATTGTCTTATTTGGGCAGGTTGATGAAAACGTCCTGAAAGTTTTTGAAAGT
>CAIYZW010000401.1 GCA_903930725.1 uncultured Bacteroidota bacterium | reverse complement strand
GGCAATATTAATCTGGTCAAGGGCAGCAAATTCACTTCCCAGGATTTTACCAAAAACACTCAGAATAGTATCCATCATCAGCCTTCTGTTGGCAAAAGCAAAGTCAACACAATATTGCATCTCTTTCATGTAGTTTTTTGCCTCCTGGGTTTCGATGGGCAAATATGCCAAATCCTTTGAAGCATCCACCGAAGTAAACCACATCTCGTTGAGCCTTTTGGCAACCTTGTTGTAATGATCGGCCACTTTTAAACCGATATTCCTGCTTCCCGAGTGGATCATAATCCAGATATGGCCATCCGAACCTTTCTGGATTTCGATAAAATGGTTGCCGCCACCCAGTGTTCCGATTTGTTTTAATGCTGCCAAATATTGTCTTTCGACCACACCATTTTCGATAATGTTGTCCGTCGAAGGCATTAATGTTTCATCCTGACGGCTTGCGTGATGATCGAAACCCAAAGGCACAAGTTCGCGTATTCCACTCATAATCGTTTTGATGGTTTCGGTGGTGATGGCAGGTAAATTGGTTTTTAAAGCGAGCATTCCACAGCCAATGTCAACGCCAACGGCGTTTGGAACGATCACACCATTTGTAGCCAAAACCCCGCCAATAGGCATTCCGTAGCCTTCATGGGCATCGGGCATCAAAGCGACATGCTTAAAAGTGAAAGGCAAATTTGCCAGGTTTCTAGCCTGCGCCAATGCGCCTGGTTCGATGTCGTCCAACCATAATTTGATTGGTAAATTTTCGGTCGAAATAACTTGTTGCATTTTGTAAAAAAGTAAAATGTTTTTTTTAATCTGATCAAATTTTAGAAAGTATTCACCGGACAACTTCGCGATGTCCGGCGAAATTACTTTCATTTTGATTACCTTGCGGTTTTGAAGATTTCCTTTAACTGGTCAACAATGCCACCGTTGCCGGAGATGGAAATGGTGCTGATTTTGTCGGCGATTTTTTCGATAAATTCCATTTCCTTCATTTTCCATAACATGGTGTTGTCTTCCATTAATTTGGCAGTGTTAAGTAAGCTTCTGGTCGAAGCTGTTTCTTCCCGCCTTGTAATCATGTTGGCTTCGGCTCTTTTCTGAGCTACCAACACCTGGTTCATAATTTCCCTGATTTCGCCGGGAAGAATGATATCCCTGATACCACATTCAGAAACTGCCAATCCAAGTTTTAAAGCTTTTTCCCTGATTGATTCAAGGATTTTTACTGAAACGGTTTCCTTTTCAGCAAGCATCTCGTCAATAGAAAGCCTTCCGACAAACTCCCTCAAAGCTAACTGAATGAGGGTGTATAATTGCTTTTCGGCATCTTTATTTTCGACCAATGCAGCTTTAATATCAACGATTTTGTAAATAGCCTGGAGGTTGATCCGTAATGTTGTTTTGTCCTTTGTAAGAATTTCCTGCCCAGATACTTCCATCTGCTGCTGCCTGAGATCGGCTTTTAAAACCGTTACTCCTTTCATGCTTTTCCAGAAGAAGTAAACACCCGAGGTTAATTCTTTAACAAATTTACCGTCAACAAACATCAACCCTTTCTGGTACGATTCGACAACATGAACCTGCAAGAACTGAACAACTTCAGGTTTATTAAGTATGCTTTGAATTTTCCCTTCAGGAACCTCAATTTCGTCCAATTTATATGTTTCAAACTCGTTTTCGATCAAACCTTTCCAGAAGGCATATTTACCTGGTGTTAAAACACTTTTGTAAATGCCATCGGCAAAATGTACAGCAATTTCGTTGTCTTTTACATTAACAACTGTAAGCATTTCGGCCAACATTTCGTTTCGTAACAAGAGCGTAAGCTCAATTGTTGTTTTGAAAGGCCGTGCCATGTCGTACATATCAACTGTTTCGGTGAACCCGATCCAGTGAGGCCCTTCTGTTAATACCCGTTGTAAATTTCCTCTCTTCATTACAAGGCCAACGAACCCTGCCTGAATTCTCACTTGTTTCATAACTCATATTTATTTAAAGATTAAAAAAACTCATTTTTAAAAAGTTAGCAGAACCGACCATCTGGTGAAGGCGGAGGTATTGTTCAGTAAAATTCTCCAACCAGATTTTTAATATCGGGTTTTAACAGGGATCAGATTTTAAATCCAATAATCTGATAAAACACCACATCACCTATCCGGCAGGTTTTTTTTACGGTATCCCAACCCTTTCAGGCCTGCAACAGACTGTTTTCCCGGTTTTTCAACCTAAAAACCAGCCGGTCTGTTTACCTTTTTTGATCATTTTTAAAAGTGATCAACTTTTTCACCTCAACTAGATCCAAATTCTAGGCGCCTTTAGCCACTCGGCAACATCAAAGTACAGTTGATGGTGGGATTCGAACCCACGGAAGATTACGGGAAAACTGCCAACAAAAAAGGAGCATATCGAAGCTTAAAAAGCAGCAATACTACGGAGCTGTGCAGAAACTCTCATCAGGCCTTTTCGTTATGCCTTTTCCCACGCTTCCTTACGGAAGATCTTTAGTGCAATTAGCACAATTATATTTATTTCAATTAACTTCATTTTTATTGTTTAAACTTCATAGATAAAGTGCGTGGTACCGGCCATCCGGCAAAGGCGGAAGCATTGTTAAGTAAAATTCTCCTGTGGGATTTCTGATGCAGGTTTTTATAAATAATCAGGTTTGAACCCAATTTTTTTATCAAACACAGCACCGTTTATCCTGCAGGAATTTCTTACGATATCCCAATACTTTCAGGCTTTTATCAGACTGGTTTTTAATTAAAAGAAACTAAAGAACCAGCCGGTACGCTCCACACTTTTATTGATAATCATTTTTAGAAGTGATCAGCTTCAATCACAGATTGACAGTCTGCTGCTCTAACCATTGAGCTACATCGCTCTGAACGATGAGGGGATTTGAACCCCTAACCTTTGGGCCTACCTGGTGGAGAAAACTGCGTTGCGAAAAGTAGCATATTGCAGCCTAAAAGGAAACAATACTACGGCGTTGTACAGAAACGCTCACCAGGTCTTTGCCGTTTCGCATTTTCCCGTGCTTCCTCGCGGAAGATCTTTAGTGCAAAAGCACAATATTTTTTATATCAATGAACGTGGGTTTAAATTTTCAAACTTCATAAGCAAAGTGCGTGGTACCGGCCATCTGGTGTTAGCGGAAGATTTGTTAAGTAAAACTCTCCTGTAGGATTTCCAGAGATGGGTTGTCCTAAAAAACCAGGGATAAACCCACAACTTTTTATCAAACACAGCTCCGGGATCAGGCAGAATTGTTTTGCGGTATCCCAATTCCTGCATAGCCTTCAACTGACTGTCATTCAATTTAAAAAAATTAAAAAACCAGCCGGTACGTTCCACACTTTTATTGACGATCATTTTTAGAAGTGATCAGCTTCATCCAACAGATCCTCAGTCTGTCGCTCTAACCATTGAGCTACATCGTCTACAACAATGAGGGGACTCGAACCCCTAACCTTTGGGCCTACCATGAGGGAAAACTGCGTTGCGAAAAGCAGCATATTGCAACCTAAAAGGAAACAATACTATGGCGTTACACAGAAACGCTCATCCGGTCTTTGCCGTTTCACATTTTCCCATGCTTCCTCGCGGAAGATCTTTAGTGCAGAAGCACAATTTCTTTATTTTCAATGAACGTTTTTTATTGGTCTCCCTTTCCGGATTCGAACCGGAACTACCAACTGTGAGATTGATCTGGCAGGCTCTAAATGCCCTTCCCTACTTTACCTACTGGTATTTCGGTGCATCTGCAAATTCTATCCGGCAAGAGGCGTACTCCGGCCGTCATCATCCCACCACTCCACGGCTTAGTCCAATCTTTTACCGCAGCTCTTCCTTTTAAGCTAAAGGGAGAATTCACCATCTGTAAGAACTATCTTTATTTGTTTTGATAATAACACGACAAAGAAATATCACTACTACGCAATCTAAATGCGTAATTAAAAAAGTATTTAATAAATTTCAATTTTTTTTCAAGAGGTTAGCAAACTTCCGGAAAAGCGTGAAATAAAAGTATTTTTATGCCATATTTTAAAATTTAGTTTCTATTTTGGGTGCCAGAGGGGAATCGAACCCCCGTGTTCCCGGGTCACATCCGGACGGGGAAACCAGCATCCCCAACAAACACCGTGATAAGGAAAGGATTCGAACCTTTTCTGGCGGGACTAACCCAACCAGGATGCCATTTCATCGCCAAATCATTTTATTAAATTTACTGTGGAAACAGTTGGAATCGAGCCAACCTCCCCAGATTTACAGTCTGTTGCTAATCCATCTCAGCTATGTTTCCGTTTTTTATTCCAAACAAAAAGCCCGACATCAAGGCCGGGCTTTTTCCTGTATTCATTTAATTAAAAATAAACCCAGCTATCCCGGCGGACACAATGTATCCAGGTTGAAACAAAATATGCTTGCTTCATTCGAATATCGTGGCAGTTGCCAAATATGTAAATCTTGTTTTATCATCATCATCATTTAATTAAAAAACCCGGACATTTTTGCCCGGGTTTGGATTTTATCAATAATTGTATTTTTTAT
>CAIYZW010000400.1 GCA_903930725.1 uncultured Bacteroidota bacterium | reverse complement strand
CCGGTTGATGATTATCAAAAATCCAAATTCTTCCAAAACCTTTTGCATCACCATCAAAGAGGTAACCAACACCAGGATTTTTAACGTCATTTTTATCATCAAAACAAACCAGCCGGTAAAAGCCGGGATAAAATCGAGATGTTCCCTGGTGATCCCTCCTTTAACTGCTCCTTCAAAATGAGGAAGGATGAGGTTGAGCAGGAAAGCAGCCACAAACGACATCAGCAACCGCAGCCCAAGCATCCGCCAGAGGTTCGATCCGGTTTTACGCAACACCGCCGATTCGATGATAAACCCATGCGAAATCAGGCACATGGTAGCCAGGATAATGGCTTCACGAACCGGCAGTCCAAGCATCGAAATGATGGCCACAACAGAATAAATATTTGTAAAAATGCTGGTGATAAAAACCAGGGCGGCCTCACCCGGTAATCCGGCATAAAGGAATGCCGGCGCACAGTAACCGGAAATAATGGTGAGTATTCCAAAATAGTCTAACAGAAACACGGCAAAAGAAACGGGAATGGTAATTTTAACAAGCCATTTGGTGGTTTTCCAAGATCGGGGCAAAGCCAACAGAACACATTTTTTTAACCGGGCAGAAATCGGATTTATCATCTTTAAGATTAACAAGTAAAAAGTAGTTTATGAGGCTGCAAATGTAGGAGGAATTGTGGTTTTTCATCCCGAAAAATGTCTGGAACTTCTGCAAATCGTTGTCCTTTCCAAATCATTTTTCGTATGAACTTACTGATTATGAAACAGAAGGTGTATTTCCCAAAATCTGATACCTCCCAAAAGACAATATGCTGGTGCTTAATGTGTAATTTTGCAAAGTTTTAAATACTTAAAAAATGTATTTTAAAGAAGGTGTGAAATTTTATTCGCCGGCCGAAGAGCGGATTAACGTGTGGTCGCACGGATTTGGCCTGATTATGAGCCTTGCTGGTACGTTGTTGCTGGTGTTGAGGGCGGTTTCGATGGGCGATGTGTGGCGGATTGTTAGTTTTGCGATTTTTGGAGTCAGCATGATTTTACTTTATTCGGCTTCGACAATTTATCACAACTCCAAAACACCCAAAGTGCGTGCACGGCTCAATGTTTTTGATCATGCCTCCATTTTTGTGCTGATTGCCGGAAGTTACACTCCATTTACACTGGTAACGCTCAACGGCTGGGTTGGCTGGACAATTTTCGGTATTTCCTGGGGCGCTGCCGTTACAGGCATTATCCTGAAAATCTTTTTCATAGGACGGCACAAATTGCTTTCGACGATTATGTACATCCTGATGGGCTGGATTATCGTTATCGCCGTTAACCCGTTGATGAAAAATATGTCTTCCGAAGGTCTGAGCTGGTTGCTGGCCGGCGGAATTTCATATACTGTTGGCGCGGTACTTTACAGTTTAAAAGGAATGAAATTTAACCACGCTGTTTTCCATGTCTTCGTGCTGGCAGGAACTATTTGCCATTTTATAACAGTGTATTGGTTTGTGTAACCAAAGTCTGCCGGTTATTAAAACTTATACCCAAACGAAAAATACCATCCCATCGGGATTATTTCATTTTCAGAGTTCTGCACAAGGTTTGTCAGGCTGCGCTGACCGGTGAATTTAACCTGCCACTTCATGATGTCCATTCCTAATCCTAAGTTCAACCCCCATTCCTGATCATTGTACATTTTGTCGAAATCAAGATCATTTCCACCATTTTTCCCGGCAAAACTATGCCTGAAATAAAAACCTGCAAAAGGATAAACCTTAACCATTCCACCAGATTCGCTAACCATATTATATTGCAGATTAACAGGAATAATAACCGATTGCCGGCGGAAAGCGCCTTTAGCAGACTTACTGCCGTCAAGCTGGAATAGGACTTCGGGCTGGAGCGTAAGTTTTTGGCCGATGTGCATTTGCAGGAATAATCCTGCATTTAACGCGACAACACTTTTGGCAGTATAAAATTCGTCGGGGTATTTATGGCGTGAGCTTCCTAATCCTGCCGAAACGCCGGTATTAAAATGGATAGCATAAGGTTTTTGAAACCTTTCGAAGCGTTTTGAGGGTCCAATCTCTGGTATCGCCAACATTTCGGTGAGCATGGCTTGCATGAAAGTAGTGATTTTTGCCATCCCTTCGTAATCAAGTTTTTCGAAGGTGTCTTCGGGCTTATGGTACGGCGATTTTGTGCTGGTAAACGCATGAATGGACGGGATTCCTTTTTCACCAAAAGACCAGGTATCCGTCGCTCCTTCGATGTTACCCGACGTATTTTTTAAATGTATGCCTTGAGATGAGGCAATTGAATTTGCCAGTTTTTCCCCGACATTTAATGTACCCAATCCCTTTAAATCCAATCCTTTGTTGGCGAAGTACATTCCCACCATGTCGAGGCTGAACATTGCAACGATATCATCAGCCTTGAACAGGTTATTTTCATGAACGAATTTCATGGATCCCAAAAGCCCACTTTCCTCGGCATCAAAGGCTATAAAAATGATGCTTCTTTTGATAAGATTTGGATTTGAAGCAAAATAACGTGCCAGTTCAATCATCGTTGCCACACCAGAAGCATTGTCGTCGGCACCATGATAAACAACTTTTTCATCGTCATTTTTTCTGTAACCAAGATGGTCGTAATGTGCGCCTAACACGATATACTCGTTTTGCAACCCCGGATCTGAACCTGCAAGATACCCGACAACATTGGCTCCAGAAACCTGAACCAGGCTTATCCGCAAGTCGAAAGGCTGGAAGTAGCCTTCATCGTTGTATGGTTTCAGCCCAATGTCCTTAAAATGTCCGGCAATATAATTTTGGGCCAGGATTTTCCCGTCAGTTCCCAGTCCTCGGCCCTCGAGCGAGTCCGATGACAGGTAGGCAACATGCTGCTTAAGCGTTTTCGAAAGTTCAACTTGTTTTTCATCCTGAGCCATCAGGCTTAATGACACCAGAAAAGTGATTGCCAGTAATCCCAATAATTTTATCTTCATTATTTCGACTGTTTTGATGTGAATTTGATCTTAAAAACAACAAAATGCAATTTAACTATTTGTGAGATTTCCGTTTCCCAAAGCGATTTTCAGAAGTTCGTTTACTGTTTTCCAGTTCCTGGTTGTTGCGCCAACCTGGAGTTTTGTTTCCAGGAAATTGTTGGTCAGCTTTGTTCGTCTGTAACCATTCGGGCAATACAAATAAACAGCTTTTTTGATCAGTACAATTTCTTCGCCAGGAGATTTTTTCGCTGCAATTAATTCAAAGTCAATTATTTTTGGATCAGAAGCCAAAAATGTAACATGCAGAAACTGTCGGTCCATCCGCAAATCATCCTTAAAAGGATTTGCCTCAATAATTGCTTTCAGATCATCAACACTAAAAACAATCACAGGAACCTCAAATCCAAACTGCTCCTGTATTTTAGACGAAATTGTTGCCGCTAAATCTGTCGG
>CAIYZW010000399.1 GCA_903930725.1 uncultured Bacteroidota bacterium | reverse complement strand
GGGATTACTGAAGAGGTATCACCATCAGGCGAGATAAAATATTTTTCAAATTCATTCATGGGAACCATCAAGAACGGGTTTCTTACTTTAGCCTGGGGAACGCAGATTGATATTACCAAAACAAGGATTTCGGATGAAGCTTTAAAAGAAAGCGAGCGTCAGCTAACGACTTTGATTGATAATCTGCCTGGGATGGCTTACCGTTGTAAAAACGACAAGCAATGGACAATGCTTTTTATCAGTAAAAATACCGAAGTAATAACCGGTTATCCATCCGATGACTTTATTGGCAATGCTAAAATCAGTTTTAATGATATTATCGTTGCCGAAGATCAGGACTATGTTTTTGAAACGATCAGAAAATCAGTTGAGGAAGGACTTTCGTTTAAACTGGAATATCGGATTAAAACAAAAAATAATCTAACAAAATGGGTTTGGGAACAAGGCCGCGCAGTCTGGATTAGAGGTATCAACGAATTTTTTCTTGAAGGTTTTATTATTGATGTTACCGAACGAAAAATGGCCGAAATCAGGTCGGAGATTATGCATAACATCGCCACTGCGCTTACCACAACCAAGGATGTGATCGGGCTGATCAGTTTTATCCAGGAGGAGCTTGGCAAAGTTATCAAAACCAAAAATTTTATGCTTGCCCTTTATGACGACGAGTCCAACCTTTTTTCGCTTCCGTACATGAAAGATGAGCACGATCATTTTGAGCGTTTCCCGGTTGGTAAAACAATCTCTTCGCTGGTTATTAAAGGCAATAAATCACTTTTGCTCAAAGGCAACGAAATAGATGAATTACAGAAACAAGGAAAAATCGAAAGGTTTGGGTCGCCGGCAAAATGCTGGCTGGGAGTTCCACTTAGGGTGCAGGGAAAGGTAACAGGAATAATTATTTTGCAGGATTACGAAAGCGAAGAAGCCATCAGCGAAAACGACCGCGAACTTCTGGAATTTGTTTCGACACAGGTTGCAGCCACCATCATCAAAAAGCAGGCTGACGACGAAATACGGAAATTGTTGCAGTCGGTGGAACAAAACCCAAACCCTGTGATAATCACCGATTTAAATGGAAAAATCGAATACATAAATCAAAAATATTGTGAGTTCTCTGGTTTTGATGCCTCATCAGTTTTGGGCAAAACCCCTCGTATTTTGGATACTAGCGTCACCGATCCTGAGTTTTGCAAAGTTATCCGTGATACCATCCTTGCCGGCAACGACTGGCGTGGTGAGTATTGTAACTATAAAGCCGACGGAGAACTTTATTGGGAACTTGCCTCAATTTCGCCGATAAAAGACGAAAATCAAAAAATCACCCATTTTGTCTATATTAAAGAAGACATCACAAGCCGGATAAAAATGGAGCGCGATCTGATAGCTGCCAAGATCAAAGCCGAAGAGTCGGACAAGCTTAAAACAGCGTTCCTGGCCAATATGTCGCACGAAATCCGCACCCCGATGAATGCAATTATTGGCTTTGCCGAGATGCTTCACGAAGAAGATTATACCCCCGAAGAACATACAAAATTCACCAATCTCATCGGCGAAAATGGCCGCAAGTTGTTGGCCATCATTGACGATATTATTGATATTGCAAAAATCGAATCCGGACAACTCAAAATCTCAGCACAGCGTTGTTCGGCAAACAAAATTCTCTTCGATAATTATTATGTTTTAAGAGAATTAAAAACCAAACTTGGAAAAGAGCAACTCGAAATCAGGACTTCTCAGAATACGCCCGACGAAAATCTTCAGTTTATCTCCGATCCACAACGCATCAACCAGGTAATTACCAACCTGTTAAGCAATGCCTTAAAATATACTTATTCCGGTTTTATCGAGTTGGGATATAAAATCGCAAACCATGATGCCCGGAAAAATATTTGCTTTTATGTAAAAGACAGCGGCATTGGGATTCCCAGCGCAAAGAGTGAAATCATTTTCGACAGGTTTAGGCAGGTTGAGGAAAATCATACCCGGATAACCGGTGGAGCCGGCCTGGGACTTGCCATTTCGAAAAATATTGCCCGCCTGATGGGTGGCGATATTTCGGTTGAATCGGAGTATGGAAAGGGTTCGACATTTAGTTTTTCGATCCCGTTTAAGGAAGTAAAAACAGAAGGTTCATACGAGCAAAGTTCGCCTGTCATTCGCGAAAATCCCAACTGGGCAGGTCATGAAATTTTAATTGCCGAAGATGAAGATTCAAATTACCAGTTGCTCGATGTGATGCTTCGCAAAAGCAGGGTTAAAGTTTTGAGGGCATATAATGGCAAGGAAGCCGTTGAATTAATCCGCAGCGGCAGGGATTTCGACCTGGTTTTGATGGATGTGCGGATGCCCGTTATGAATGGCTATGAAGCCACGGCAGCCATTAAGGAAATCAATCCAAACCTTCCGGTAATTGCACAAACTGCCTTCGCTTTGTCTGGCGACCGGGAAATAAGCCTTTCGGCCGGCTGCGACGATTATCTTTCAAAACCCATCAAATCGGAAGAATTATACCGGATAATGTCGAAGTTTTTGAGATAGGATGGTTGGGGAAAAGGGTTCATGAGCCTGGCTTACAAAGGTTTCAAAAATAAAAAATTTAGCTAAATCCCCTAATATAAAATACATCAATTGCCCCATCCGCCAGTTGGCGAACGGGGCAATTGATCCAGGCACTTCCCAGGCTTTTGCCCAAAACCAGCCAGTTTTTTGTCCGGACACTTTATTGAACCACCAGTTTTCTAACCGTCTGCCAGCCCTCAGTAACGATCCGTAAATAATAGATGCCTTTTGGCTGATAAGTCAGATTAATGACGAAATCGCTGCTTTCGGTTTTACCACCTGCAACCATCGAGCCCTGGCAATTATGCACTTCCCAAAGCAATCGAAAATGAGTGTTTACAGGGGTTTTCAGGCTTACATCGAATAATCCGTCCGAAGGATTCGGGAAAACCAGTAATTCCGGATTGGTTTTGTCAACATTCACAATACCAGTTGCCTGTAAACTTTTAATTGCCGATAAACCTTGATTGGTGAAAAAACCTTTTTGGGGCAAATTTTCATCGAAGGTAACTTCAAGCGCAAAATAATTACCCGAAAGGGGATCGAATAATTGGAAAAACATCGGGCTTCCCTCTTCCATACCTTCGGTTTCGGTTGTTGTAACATCATTTCCAGAAACAGAAATCGTAAACGAGTGCTTTCCTGTAACCTGTGAGGCGCCGGTTATGTTTCCGTTATTATCAAAAACCCCGATCACGGCACCCTCGGCCAACATTGCGGCAACTTCCGAAGGAACAGCAATGGTATGCGTGTTTGGAGAAGCAGCAATATCTCCCCAGGGTGAGGTCGTAAAATTTGGTTGCGCAACAGTTTTAGCAACCGCTTTTGCATCGCAAACCGGAAAAGTTATTGTGACATTTTCTTTAATTTTTATTTCGTAGGCTTGGCCCGGAAGAAGTTCGCCGAGCGAGTAAATGCCCATTTCTGGCCACCACACGCCGGTGCCGATCAGGTCTTTTACAATGGTTATTTTACCGGCAACCGGGCCAAAAAGTTCATCGCAATTCAACGCACAGGACGTCAAAACCGGCAGATAGCGCCAATATCCCTGACTGGTTGAATATTGCAACGAATGTTCCCCAAGTGGTATCCCGCAAACGACAATGGATTCCGGCGCACTTGTTTTGAGTACATATCCTGAATTCAAATCCCAGTTACCAACGGTATTTATGGCATTTTGCGGCCAGTAAAATGAGGTAAGATTTTTGAAAATAACTAAGTTATTTTCCATTTGCGCAAAAATTTCTGCTACATCAGGATCAAACGGACTTACAAAAAGTGAAAGGTCGTTCCAGTTTTGGTTAAAGAAAAACTCCTGGCAAATTTGTGCCTGTAATGAAGTCAGCACCGAGAATCCGTAATTCTCGAATATCCCCGACGACTGAGGCATGAATGGATCGTAAATTGCGTGGGCGCTGAAATATTCGATTTTTGAACAACTGAAAATCTTCCATTTAATGGGTTCATTTTCTGCAAAGCCGTCTTTTTCGGGAGAGAATGGGTCGTCGCCGAAAGCATCAACCTGAATGTCCCCATTTCCTGTCCATTGAGCAAAACCACCACATTGTTCAATATTTTGGTCATCGGTATAAAATACGCCGATAAAATCGTTTGCCTCAACCGGCTCGCCAAAAATACCGGGCTGTGCCGCCAAAGGAATGATAAAAGTGTGGAAAGACGGCGTATAAACCACTGACCATCCAGCATTGCAGGAATTGTCAATTCCCGTGAAATCCTGGTCTAAAATGTTCACCACTGCGTTATTGATGCTCCGGCTCAGAGGCGAAAACTCCCAATCTGGTTTAATGGCCGATACAGTGCCGCTCCAGTTTCGGGGGACGGCAGCATGAAATATCCCATCAACGTTGGTAAAAACTGACGGTTGTCCTGAAACAACAATTTCCACTCCTTCAACGGGTTCGTTGCTTTCCTGGTTCGAGATTTTCCCACTAATAAAAAGACTTGCAGGTAATTCTTCCCAGGAATAGGGCGGGTATTCGATATGAAAATCGCTATCCGGGTTCAAAAGCGTGAGTTGATAAGCAAAACCTGGTTTCAGCAAATTGAAAGTGGGGTTTGAGGGAGTCCAGGTCTTGAAGGTACTCCAATCGTAAACAGATTGAATTTTTTCGAGGTGGCCGGCAAATAGTTCTTCAATGGTAATGGGCCGATCGTTGAGTACCGGCAGATAAGTAATCTGCTTTCCAATATGGATTATTTTGTTGGTAACGGGTTCGCCATAAAGCGGAAGGCAGGTGGGAGGATTTTTGAAGTTTGCCATATAGCCGGTAGCCGACCAGTTGCCGATGGTATTTACACCGGTTCCGGGAGTATAAGTATGGTTCTGATCGTCTCTGATAATTAGTAAATGCTGGCTTACCGGGCCAAGAACTTCGGCCATTGATTGCCCCGACATATCCATAAAGGAGGATAAACCGCGCCAT
>CAIYZW010000398.1 GCA_903930725.1 uncultured Bacteroidota bacterium | reverse complement strand
GTAAACCTGGTGTCGAACATGCTGAACCCATCGTGGTGTTTGGTGGTAAAAACCACATATTTCATCCCTGCATCTTTGGCGGCTTTTGCCCATTTTGTGGGGTCAAAATTTGTTGGATTAAAGGTAGTTTTCAGGTTTTCGTAATCTTTTAGATAGCCAAAATAATCCTGGTAATTACCTCTCTTCCGCTCGCACCAGCCATAATCTTCGGGGCAAATTGACCACGATTCGACAATTCCCCACTGGCTGTAAGTGCCCCAGTGCATCAAAAGGCCAAATTTAAAATCCTGCCATTTTTCTAATTTCTCCAAAACCAAAGGATCGGTTTCGGCGACATACTTTTCGGTATTTTCCTGTGAACTGGCCGCCATCGCAACCAGCAGCATACCTGCCATCAGAATATTCTGTTTCGATCTCATAAAACGTAAATTTTTATAATGTGGTAAAATTAAAAATAACCCTATTAATTCGGGAAAAATTCTGTGTTAACGAACGAAACCTGTCGGGTTTTTTAGCCAAAAGCTAATTAAAACCAGTTGTGGCAATGCTTTCGGTAATCGAAATTCAAGTAATTTTGAGTTCGGGGAATAATGGGAATGGTAATTTTGTCAAATACGCAAAAATTAAGGTTGGTGAGAGATTACGCAAGGCTTAACGATAACGAACTGGTTGAAATGGCGAGGGCCGGGGATAAACCGGCGTTTTCGGCTTTGGTTGTAAGGCACGAGCGAACTGTTGCGGCTACGGTTATTGGAATGCTGGGAGCCGGCGATGATGCCGAAGATGTCGGGCAAAGTGTTTTCATCAGGTTTTACAAGGCTTTAAACGATTTCAGGGGCGAAGCAGCACTCTCAACCTACCTCACCAGGATTGCCATCAACCTTTCGCTAAACGAAATTAAACGACGGCAACGTCGAAACTTGTTCTTTTACAGGCCAATTTCTGCCGAAACCGATTTTAATCTGAAGGACAGCACAAACTGGGAAGAAGCCAGCGACACCAAAGAAATCGTAAACAAAGCTTTGCAAACGCTCGAGCCGAAATTCAGAAGTGTGGTGGTACTCCGGCTGATGCATGGTTACTCCACAGATGAAACGGCCAAAATTTTAAAACTGCCGCTCGGCACTGTCCTTTCGAGGCTTTCGCGGGCACAGGAAAAGTTAAAAACAGTACTAAAGCAAATCATTGATTAACCATGGATAAAAATTTATTACAACTGCTTCAAAAATCCTTCGATAGCGCGCTTAGCAGCGAAGAGCGGTTGCTTTTGGAGGAAGGTCTGAACCTTTTTCCGGAACTCATGGCAGAAAAAAACCGCCTGGTGCGTCTCCGGAATGTGCTAATAAATCAGGACAACCGCTTCGGGCCATATTTTGCTTCAAAAGTGATGAACAAGATCAACAATCTTAAGCCCGAAGCTGAGTTCGCGCAGGGAATCATTTTTGCCTTTAAACGTGTGGCAATTCCGATGTTTGCCGCAGCGGTCGTTTTGCTGGCTATTTCGGTTTTTACAGGAGGATCGTCGGCACTCGATAGTTTTATGGGGCTCGATTCGCTGCAACCCCAGTATTTATCCGAGTTTTTGCTATTCAATTATTAATTTTTAAAAATCAAAGATGATGAAAACAAAATCCATCATAATAATTTTAACCACACTGATAATTGGCTTTGTTATTGGTTTTCTGGTTAACGGACAACTCACAAAAAGCCGGATTCAAAGCTTTGTAAAACAAGGCACTCACGATGGTTTTAAAATGCGTTTTTTCGACATTATTGATCCGGATGAAACCCAGAGGGTTGCCATCGAGCCAATCCTTGAAGAATACGCCGAAAAAACCAACGAAATTGTCGAAAGCTTTCGCGAAGAAATGAAATCAATCCATGACGAAATGATCCTGAAATTAGAACCTTATCTTAACAAAGAGCAGATTGAGCGCCTTAAAGATGCACAGGAACGATTCGAGCGAAATGAGCGCCTGAGACCAGGGCCAGGGCCTGGCCATGGAAGGGGAGGCCCGCCATCTGACAGGCCTCATCGCGGCAGACCATAACTTTTTTGTAACAGGAATATTTTAAAAGCTACAATTGTCAAAACAGCACAACTAATAATTAAAGGAGATAGTAAAATGAAAAGAAAACTTTTGATTGGTATGATGGTAATGTTTGCCTTTGTCATCGCTACTGTAAATGCTCAACCGAACTTTTGCGCAAACGGGCCAAAAAGCCGTAACCCGGAAGTGGTAAAATACATGCAGGAAAATGTTTTTCCGGTAATGAAAATTCAACATAATGAGCTGGATAAGGAACTTACCGCCAAAGAAAAAACAAGAATTACCGAGATCAGGGCGGAATTTGTAAAATTGCACCAGGCAAGGATCGAAAAACGCCAGGAAATGCGTGACGATAACCAGAAACCAACACTGGAACAACGCCAGGAAATGCGCGAAATGCGTAATAAAATGACCGCTTTAATGGATGAAGTCGAAATAATGGCCGAAAATCATGATGCCACAATTACACGTCTTCTCGTTGAGATTGGTGGCGAAATCGAACAATGGAAATCTGACCTGGCCGGAATACGGGAAGCAAATTGCCCGCAGGGTTTAAACTGTCCAAATAATCAGGATGGAAACATGATGCGCGGACAGGGAAGAGGAATGGGGCCAGGTGCGGGAAATGGCCGGGGATTTGGGCCTCATGGTGGCCGTGGTGACAGACCAGGCCGTGAAGCCGGGCCAGGAAATGACATGCCACTGCAACGGATTTTTACTCCCGAGGGGTTTTTACTCTGGAATCCCGCCGAACCTTTGCCTATCGAAATGGCTGCGGATGATGCCGACGGACTGCAATTAAATATTTTCCCAAATCCGGCAAAAAGTTATGTTCAGATTTCGGTGGTGCTTGCAACCGACAGCCAGGTTTCGGTTAATATTATTGATAAACAAGGTAACGATGTTCAGCAAATAAAGGCTGAGCAGGCCAATGCCGGGCTTTTTACCAAAACAGTTGATGTGAGCAAATTAAACGCAGGGTTATACTTTATCAAAGTAAAAGCCGGAGAAGAATCAGCACTCGAAAGGCTGATTATCAAAAATTAAAAGATTGTGGTAGATTGTAAATTTTGATTATTAACCCTGGATTTTATAGAATTCAGGGTTTTTTGTTTGAGAAAAAAAATAATCTGTGGCGCAATTTTTCTTCATAAAAAAATGCCGGATTCATTGATGATCCGGCATTTTTGTTAGGGTTGAAATTTCTACTACTGGTAAGATCAGGCTTTTGCCTTGTTCGATTTACATCCAAAAATGGAGTAAAGCGGGCAATAACTAATTGCCGATACAACAAGAAAAACTACCCCAACACCAATTAATACATACATCCAAACGCCTAAATCCGGGATAGCAAAAGCTGCTGCAAATAAAGCTAAGGCAATTACAACCCTGATAATCTTGTCAATTTTTCCTACATTTTTTTCCATGATAAATAATTTAAATTAGTGAAATTTTGTAACAACATTAGGCAGGTTTTTGTTCACAGCACACAAAATTTTTTTTCTGGTATTGTGCAAAAAAACCAGATTGGAAAATATCTGTATTTTTACGGCAAACAAAAACTTCTAATCTATCATGGTAAAAAAAATATTTAGCTTTCTAATTCTGATTATTACCGGTGGAATCCTGATGGCAGGCCCGGTTGATGATTTGCTGAAAAAAGCTGGTTCTGCTGACGATTATCCCGGAAGTAATGTATTGATTGTTTTCGACAGCACCACGGTTGATGTTCAGCCGAGCGGACTCAGTTATTTTTACAGCCATCAGTTAATGAAGATTTTAACCTCCGATGGTGCCCTTCAAAAACGCGTCATCGAGTATGGTTACGATCCTTTGTCGGCTTTTGTGGAATTTCGTCAGGTAAAGATTTACCGAAAAAACGGCCTTGTCGAGGAACTTGATCTTAAAAAAGTTTTGGATTATGCCGCACCTGCACGTGCTATTTACTGGGGTGCCCGCGAAATCATGATCGAAATCGGGAGACTTGAACCCGGCGATGCTGTGGAGGTTGAGATGTTTAAAAAAGGTTACACTTACGCTCTTTTAACCCAGGACAACGAAGAAAGATACATTCCACCAATGCGTGGCCATTTTTACGATATCGTTCCGTTCTGGAGCGACGACCCAATTATCGAAAAGGTTTATAAAACCATTGTTCCGGAGGATAAACCCATGCAATTTGAGTTTTACCACGGCGAATGTCAGTCGAAAGTCAGATTTGAAAAAGGAAAACAGGTTTACACATTTTCAAAAAGGGATATTTTACCTATAAAAAGAGAACCAAACATGGTTGATATTTCGGATGTTGCGCCAAAATTGCTGCTTTCGACAAGCCCCGACTGGGAAGCAAAATCGCTCTGGTTTTATGGCGTAAACGAAGATTATGGAAGTTTTGACCCGACACCCGAAGTGAAAGCAATGGTTGACAGTTTACTCAAAAAGGCAAAGACCGAGAACGACAGTATTTCGATTTT
>CAIYZW010000397.1 GCA_903930725.1 uncultured Bacteroidota bacterium | reverse complement strand
CCGCATCCAAGCTCAAGAATCCGTTTATCGGGTGGGATAATAAAAGTAAAGTCTTGTTGGAGGCACCTGTGATAAAACCGGTTCTTCCGGTTCCACTTTACTCGCATGGGTGCTGTCGTTTCAAAAAAATCTCGCCAGTCGGTTGGTTTCATTTGTAGGATAAATTATGCTACAAGCATAGAAAAATCAGGGTTACAAAACTGTTTTGTGTTTTTAGCGAAGATAACGAAAGCCGGAATTAATGAGGCGATCATGCTGATTTTAAAAATGGCTTTCATTGTTTTCATATAATTCCAGATTCTCAAATAAGGTTGATGATGGTTTCCTTCATTCAACCCTCCCATAAAGTGCAAAATGCAGCAGCGGATTCATTACCGAAGCCTTCACATCCGGATTTTGCTCCAGATAAAATAAAGAATCGAATTTTTCGGATGGATTTCTGCCCTCAAAGCCGCCATAAAGCAAGTAATGTTTTGCGGGGTTCATTTTTGATCGTGCAACATCAGGATTATTCTCCAAATAGTAGCTCTCATCAAAAAAACCACTTTGCCTTATTCTTCTGATATCCCTGATTGTTTTTAAATGTTTCCAAATGAAAAGAAAAACATTTTGATTGAAAATATGAGACCTGCTTTCAATTACACCAGAAAACCATTCAGAGAAAAGCCTGAATTTTTTATTAATTTCAATTCTTTTATCATTGGTAACTACTGCAATACCTGGGATAATGCTATCGTACAATTTTATATTCCACTTAGGTGGCAGTTGTTCCAGAAACCACTCAACACCGGTTTCTTCTTGCCATTCTGGGATTTTGTTGAGAAAATGATTATTAATGATTAGAGTACTGCCTTTATTCACTAGCCTCATCAGAGGTTTTGAATACATTTTCCAGTCGTCAATTGAGTTACCGTGTATATCGCAGATTATCAGATCGAAAAACTGGTTTGATGTGGTCAAAAAATGCACCATGTCATCCAAAACACCTGTCACTGAAAGACCTTCGAGGTTTTTTCCGGCGCATCTGTCCTGATGATCAACAGTGGTAACTTTACACCCCAAAGTTGCCAGCATAGCTGTGAGCCGGCCACGTGAAGTTCCAAGTTCCAACACCTCTTGTCCGGCAAAGAAGGCTGCATGATCGAGAATAGCCTTTGTGCACCCTGCGGGCAATGACCAACCGGGAATTCCCCATTGTCCAAAATTTCCAAGCCATTGGAACTTTTCCATCAGCGATGTCTCTGAAAGTGAAAAAATGATTCCATTCTCTGAAAGTCTTTCAAAATGTGGGTTTTTCATAATAAACGAACATCCGAAATGATAACCCCAGACACGTCCCTGATCTCCTTTCAGACCAAAATCAATATAATCCTGAAAGGCCCGGCAAAATGGAAATTCAAAAAGAGGAACTGGTTCAGCATTGAGTTTTTGGAAAGCGGCAGCGATAATCCCTTGCTCATCCATATCCTTTTTGCCGTTATGCCCTGGCGATAAAGGTTGTTCAGCAAATATTTCTGCTAACCGGGGCATGTACCTGCATTTAGGCGGTAGCGACACCAATCCTGAATAAAGCATTAAATCTGTATCAACAAATCGGGCGTATTTTCCATAAATTGAAGGGCTTTCGGCATCATCCTGCGAAAGTCTTACAACATCCCTTCCTTTGACCCATTGCTGGTACCAGTCAGGTTTTGCTGTAATTACCATATCTCCATCAAGAATCCATTCAGGCGCATCCGGTCTTACCCTTTCGGGAAACCATTTCCACCAGTAGCCAAAATTTTCAGGTGGGCAGCCTGCATCCATCAGAAAACGGGCAAGCTCAGGATTATCTTTTTCTGACACTGGCCACCATTCAACCGGTTGATCGGCCCATTCCAAAACACTTCTTACACGCGAAGCATTGATACCCTGTGAACAAAGGCAATAGTCAACTTCATTTCCAAAAAGCCTGGTTGCCTGGCCGATTGCGGCGCGGGTAATCATATCATCCAGCCCGTCGCCCTTTATCCATCTTATTACAGGCCTGGTTCCCGATGAAAATCGGTGACCGGGATGGTTTTCGGCAGATTTAAAATCTTCATCTGCCAGAATTGCAGCGCGGGTTTTGGGAACATCAGTTTTAAATCCTGAATTGCGATTCATTTTCAAAGGGGATTTGAAGTAAAAAGATCAATTTTTTTCCTGAACATAAAAATTGAAAAATTCCTCAATTGCATCGCAGACATAATTTATCTCAGATG
>CAIYZW010000396.1 GCA_903930725.1 uncultured Bacteroidota bacterium | reverse complement strand
TTGGTTAGTTAGGCTAAATAAATACCTTTGGGCATATTATGATCATCGAAACGCATTCACGGCAAATTCTGAGATAAACATCAAACAATATGAAACAAAAACTAAACTCAATTGTGTTGGTATCCTTTTTATTTATCAATACAGCATTTGCGCAATTGCCTGATAGTTGCAAGCTGACTATAGGAACAAATCTGAGTGGTGTTTCAGATTATGGAACAGAATTGCCTTTTGTGGACATGATGCATTCCTGCAGGGTGTTTTATTCTCAGGATGCAAATAATCCCGATGGTGGCCCATTCAACACAGAGGCTACCGACAGCATGACCTTCAGACCAGATGGTTACCCGACCCACATACCCCAAACAGTTCCGGGAAGGCCATTTACACAGAAAATATCGACAATTTGGGCATATACTTCCGGATGGACACAAGGGCAATACGTGGTTCTTTTTGACGGGACGGGTACACTCGGTTTTTGGGGCGGATTTACAAATCTCACGCAAACATCGCCTAACCGCATGGTTTTTGATTTGGACAATTCTTCCAATGTCATGATTCAGATGTCAATAGAAAGCTCTGACATAGCCAATCCGATAAGAAATATCCGGGTTCTTATTCCCGGAACCGAAAACACTTACAACAATCATCCATTTAATCCTTTATGGTTGAGCAAGGCGCTTGTTTTCAAGTCGTTTCGTTTTATGGATTGGGGAAGCACCAACAATTGGGGACAGGATCAACCCTGGGAATGGGATTCTCCTGTATTATATGACTGGAACGAAAGACAACAAATGGATCATTACACATGGGCCGACAACAAAGGTATTCCGTATGAAATGATGATATTGCTGATGAATGAGTTTGATGTTGACGGTTGGGTTTGTGTGCCGCATCGTTCAAGCAACAATTACATTCAAAACATGGCTCAGTTGTTTCACTCACAACTGGAGCCACAGCGAAAATTAACCGTTGAATACAGCAATGAAATCTGGAATTGGATGTTCGGGCAGACCCAATGGTGCCTTGCTTACGGATCAGCGTCAAGTGGTCTTCCATGGCCTGAATGCACGGTTCAATATATCCAGAATTGTTTGGATATCTGGACTTCGGAATACTCGGCAGATTTGGACAAAATCACAAGAGCAGTCGGAATTCAAACGGGTTGGCTGGATGTTGCCCGGCGAGTTGCTTTTAATATGACGCCTAATTCATTTGATGCCATTGCCGCAACCTACTATTTTGGGTTAGGCGAAAGCGCAGATTCGGCATTGGATGTTCTTGGAGCATCGGCAACAACGGCGGATATAGCGTCGTGGGCGAGATATACAAGAAATATCCACGAAAAGGTTTGGATGCAGAATATAAAAACCACCATTGCCGATTCTTTGAATAAAAAAATGGTGTTTTATGAAGGCGGACAACATCTCACCCCCACTCCATTCGGCGAAGAACCAACTTATGCACAAGCCTTGCTCGAAATTCAACGCGATACCGCCATCTATAACCTTTATAACGAATGGTATGATTTTGTCAGAACCTTACAAACCGGAACTGCACCGCTGCAATTGATGAATTTCAGTTTTGTAGGAGGAAGAAGCGCAAGGTATGGTTCCTGGGGAATTTTAGAGACAATGGACCAGGATACAAGTTTGATTCCGGCGCCAAAATATCAGTCTACCATTGAAAACATGGCAAAAGAGTGTATCAGCAAGACCTGGACAGGAACGGTAAACAACCATTGGAGTACAATGGGCAACTGGATGCCTTCAGGTACCCCAGGGGTCATTGACAATGTTCTTATTCCTTCAGGATCAGTGCTTATGCCGGTAATAAATACAACAGAAGCCAACTGTAACAACCTTGTGATTGACAAAAATGCCATCCTGTCCATAGAGGCGGGAATGACATTGACGGTCAACGGAAACCTGATCATTATATACGAATGAAAATTCTGACGGGTTTATAGAACAATTATTATCCTTTCGTGTATTAATCATCATCACACTTACAACAGGGATTATTGATAAAAAGGAAGTGTTT
>CAIYZW010000395.1 GCA_903930725.1 uncultured Bacteroidota bacterium | reverse complement strand
GTGATTATGCTGGGGCATTAAAAATTGTTTCGTACAACGTGCGGCTTTTCGACCAATACAAAGCAACCGGAAACGATACATATTTTACCCGAAATGCAATTTTTAGTTTTATTAAAAGCGAACAGGCTGATATTGTGTGCTTTCAGGAATTTTTTCATGGAAATGAAAAGTATTTTCCAACTATTGAACCGTTTATCGAATCGCAGAATGCAAAAAATTTCCATGTTGATTACACCAAAACTATTGGCAACCATCGTCATTATGGAATTGCCACCTTTTCGGTTTATCCTATTGTAAATCGTGGTGCAATCCATTTCGAAAACTCAAACAGCAATTCAGGAATTTTTACGGATATCTTGTTCAAAAATGACACCCTTCGGATTTTTAATTTCCATCTCGAATCGGTTCGATTTTCAAATGCTGATTATCAATTTGTTTCGGAGTTTATTGACCCCGAGGCACACAATCAAACCAGCTCAAAAATAATATTCTGGAAATTGAAAAACGCTTTCATAAGACGGGCAGAGCAAGCAAGAGTTGTTGCGGAATACATCAAAAAATCGCCCTATCCGGTCATTGTCTGCGGCGACTTTAACGATACACCTTCCTCATACGTTTACAAGACAATTTCGGACAACCTTAAAGATACTTTCATCGAAACCGGCCAGGGAATTGGTTCAACTTATGCAGGAGATTTACCCTTTTTACGAATTGATTTTATCCTCCATAGCCCTGTATTAGAAGCCTTTAAATACAAAAAAAATCAAATTAGTTATTCCGACCATTTTCCGGTATCGTGTTATTTTAAAATGAAATAATATCAGGTTTGTAAACAAAAAAGCAACTATTTTTGCTTTTTAAGAAAATCATTTGCCAGTGAAATTTAGCTTAACATCTGAATACAAACCAACAGGCGACCAACCGGATGCCATCAGGCAGCTTGTCGAAGGTCTCCGCCGTAGTGACCCTGCGCAGGTTTTACTCGGGGTTACAGGTTCGGGTAAAACATTTACAATAGCAAATGTCATCAGCGAAATTGATCGTCCTGCACTGATTCTCAGCCACAACAAAACGCTTGCAGCCCAGCTTTACGGCGAGTTTAAGCAGTTTTTTCCTGAAAACGCCGTTGAGTATTTTGTTTCATATTATGATTATTACCAGCCTGAAGCTTTTTTGCCAACCACCAACACTTACATCGAAAAAGACTTATCAATTAATGATGAAATCGAAAAGCTCAGGCTGAGCACCACTTCTTCTCTCCTTTCTGGGCGACGAGACGTTGTCGTAGTTTCGTCGGTTTCGTGCATTTATGGAATGGGCAATCCGGATGATTTTAGCAGCAATGTGATTACATTGAAGGTAGGTCAAGTAATTTCGAGAAATAAGTTTCTTTACGATTTGGTTGGAAGCCTTTACTCACGAAACGAAATTGATTTTAACCGGGGGAATTTTCGGGTAAAGGGCGACACCATTGATATTTTTCCGGCTTACGCCGATTTTTCATATCGTGTAAACATGTGGGGCGATCAGATCGAAGAGCTCTATCAGTTTGATCCTGTAAGTGGTAAAACAATGGCAGAATTTGAAGAAATGACAATTTACCCAGCCAATATTTTTGTTACTTCAAAAGAAAAAATGAAGTCTTCGGTCATCGAAATTCAAAATGACCTTTTTAAACAAGTTGATTATTTTAAAAATATTGGCAGAAATAGCGAATCAAAACGCCTTGAAGACCGCGTGACTTATGATATTGAGATGATGAAGGAATTAGGCTACTGCTCAGGAATCGAGAATTATTCGCGATACTTTGATGGTCGCAAACCAGGAACCAGGCCGTTTTGCCTGCTCGATTATTTCCCCGATGATTTTCTGCTGGTTATTGATGAAAGCCATGTTACAATACCCCAAATCAGGGCAATGTATGGTGGCGACCGTTCCCGCAAACAAACATTGGTTGAGTACGGTTTTCGGCTTCCGTCGGCTATGGATAACCGGCCATTAAAGTTTGACGAATTTGAAGCACTCACCGGACAAACAATTTATGTAAGCGCCACTCCTGCCGAATATGAATTGAATCGTTGCGAAGGCATTATTGTCGAACAACTTATCAGGCCAACCGGGCTTCTCGACCCGGTAATCGAAGTCAGGCCAAGCTTAAACCAGATTGATGACCTGCTCGATGAAATTGATCGTGTGATTAAACAAAATGAAAGAATTTTGGTGACAACCCTCACGAAGCGCATGGCCGAGGAGTTGACAAAATATCTTACCAAAGTCCAGATTAAAACCCGCTACATCCACTCCGACGTTGACACGATTGAAAGAGTTGAAATTATGCGCGACCTCAGATTAGGGACTTTTGATGTTTTGGTTGGTGTAAACTTGTTACGCGAAGGCCTCGATTTACCAGAGGTTTCGCTGGTTGCAATTTTAGATGCTGATAAAGAAGGTTTTCTTCGTTCAGAAAGGTCACTGACACAAACAGCTGGGCGTGCAGCCAGGAATATTAATGCACGTGTAATTTTTTATGCCGATGTAATGACTGTTTCAATGCAAAAAACCATTGACGAGACGAATCGCCGACGTGAAAAGCAGATTAAATACAACATTGAGCACGACATTACACCACGGCAAATGTTTAAATCAATTGATTCAATTCTGGGACAAACCTCTGTAGCCGGCGGAAAAACCGAAAAACAGAGAGCATACATCGAAAATAGCAGTATTGATGTGGCTGCTGACCCGATAGTTGCTTACATGACCAAGGATCAGATTACAAAAGCGATACAAAAAACCCGGAAAAAAATGGAAGAAGCAGTTAAAGAACTCGATTTTATTTCGGCTGCGCAATTACGAGACGAACTTTTTGGATTAGAGAAGTTACTTGAGAAATGATTAAAGTATTTACAAACAATAAGTTATGGTATTTTTTTGACTAAAAAGAAAAATGTCCGAAATATGTCTAAATCACAATACAATCTTTTCCCGATAATGTAAAAAATTGATAAATTTGTAAAGTTTGATGTATTTGAAACTCATAGGATAAAATAAGCGCAATAAATTTAGAAAAATAGTCCTTTAATAAGAAATCTGTTTCAACAACTTTTTTGTAATTGATTAATATCGAATAGTTAATGATGAGTAGAAAAATGATGGGGTTTAATAATGAATGGTTGAGTTTTCGGATCAAGAACAATGATCTAACAAAAGCAACCGTTTAACTATTGAGTTGGAAACATGAAAAAAATTCTC
>CAIYZW010000394.1 GCA_903930725.1 uncultured Bacteroidota bacterium | reverse complement strand
GATACACTTCAACCCGTGCATTGACCATAGCCGTGCCGAAAACGGTAATTGGAAGTGTTCCTCCACTGATCACTGGAGCGGCTATTCCTCCATTCGCGCCTCCTCCTTCGTTATTTACCACCACAGGACCAGTATTATTAAAAAACCTGTTACCCGACCATAAAACATTGGCTTTATTATTATTGCGAATGGCCTCAGCGCAATAACCAAGTTTATTTGAAAGCCCCGCCGTTGTTTTACTTCCGATGGTTACATTATCTGCTTCTACTAAAATTCCTACAGGCATGGCGCTTCCGGAAATCGGAGAACCAAATTGCGTGCAGCCTATCAGATTGCCCTGAATTGATGTATTTTGTCCGGTGACTTTAATGCCGGTTCCTACGCCGGAAATTCTGTTTCGATAAATATTGCTTTCGCCGCCGATAACCACATTTGTGGTCGAAATTTCAAGTGCAGGTTCGGTAGATGTTGACAGATTTGTAAGACCATCGGAACTTACGTTGATATCGTTGCCCTGGATAGTATTGATTCCGGAACATGAGCCGCTTATTTGAATCGCTTTCTTTTCGGGAGCGGCAATAATCTGATTTCCTAATTCTAAGGTAAAATCGCCACCGATTGAGCAGTCATCACAATCATTAAATCTAATTACATCATCCGTAGATAAGGATAAACCTGGTGTGTTCAGACTGTCGGTGCCGATGATATTTGCCCTGATAATAATGTTGTCGCAATCATCATTTAACTCAATAATGGAGCTGTTGTTCAGATTGTACATGACATTTCCTTTAATAAGGGTTCCGTCTGAATCTTTTGCCATTATACCTCTGGATTTGGCGTTTTTTATCACATTTCCTTTGATTTTTGCAAATTGTGCCATATTCAGTTCAATCACCTGATCCATCCCATAAACTCCGCCATCGCCATCAAAATAATTGTCGGCAATGTAGGCATAAGATGAAGCTTTGCCCTGAAGATAAATCCCATGCTGGCCGGTACAATTGATAACTGCGTTGTTGTAAATCGAATCCATTCTGGTAGCAAGTGTCGTTCCTCTGCTGATTTCCATAAACTTCGATTTGCAGCCGTTTATGATATTGTATTTTATCACAAGCCGGGTAGTTATGTCGTTGGTTTGGATGACATGCGCTCCCCTGCCACCAGACGATGAATTGTCTTCATAACCAACGTTGGTGATGATATTGTCCGAAAACGTTGTAACTGCAGCACCTGATGAATTGATTTCAAGAATTTTCCTTGGAATATTCGTAATAATGCAACCACTGATTAATGAAAAACCGCCGCTGGCAACTTCAAATACTTTTGCATTGCCATCATTATTAAAATTTTCAACCATGCAGTTTTTAACCTGTATTCCGGTTCCGCCCTGAGCGCTTACAAATCTTCGGTTTTGATTAAATGCCCGGCAGTTTTCAATAAGTAAATTGCTTCCGCTAATGGCGCGGATGGATGCTTCTCCTGATCCATTTAAATCATTCGTAAAAGCAAGACCGCGGATCGTTACATTATTCAATTTTTGTTCAAAACAATCGTCTCTGCCAGTCCAGTTAAGGGTAACAATTGCTTCGGGATAAGAATATCCGGGTGCAGTGGTACCATCAATAGTAAGGTCGGCATGATTCAACTGAGGCAAATCAGTAGTAAACTGGAGGACACTCGAAACTGGTATTTCAAATGTAATTGTAGGAGCGCCGGAATAAGCATTGGCGTCGGTAATTGCCTGCCTGAGTGAGCCGGGTCCTGCGTTTCCGGTGTTGGTAACCATGAAAGTTTGAGAAGAAAGCCTTGCAGAAAAAAGGCTGAAAGCCAAGATTAAGAGCAGTGTGTAGTTTTTCATAAATCCTGAAATTTTGTTTACTAAAAATTTATTATTTTATTTTATTTTATTTAATT
>CAIYZW010000393.1 GCA_903930725.1 uncultured Bacteroidota bacterium | reverse complement strand
TGGTTTCGGCAAAGACAAATCCAAAAATGTGGTAGGTTTTATGGTCGGCTTTGGAGAGGAAAAGTGGTTTTTCGAAGCAGGATCGTAATTTGTCGTAATCAAAACTACTGATGTTTTCAACTTTTTCGCCGGTTGAATTGTTCAAAACGATGATGCTGAAAATCTTTCCCTCTTTATCTTTCAAAATCCTTTCCCAATCGGGTTTTTGCTGGGTAAGAAGATAATGATAGGAGTTAAAACCGTAGGCATGAAACGTGAAATCGGCGGTGGTGCACCAGCCTCCAAAGCGCAAAGGATTGATCTCGATGGGCGTAATTTTACCCGAATCGTTTACCCTGACTTCGACGTGCATCGGGAAATTCCTGAGATTGGCCAGTTTCCCGAGTTCTTTCAAAAAGCTTTCGAAGCGATTTAGATTTTCACGGATTATTCCTGCCGACGAAAGATAAACCCTGTCGCTGTTATCGGCATCCGACGAAAAAATATGCTTCATAATCGCAAGGATAACCGGATTTCCGTCTTTATCAAAATACGCATCAAAGGCATATTCGGTACCTTGGATAAATTCCTCGGCAATAAAGGTTGTGGTATCCAAAACCTCAACCGGATAAATCTGCTTTACGGCTTCAACCTCTTCATAAATCGAGTTGACGATACTTTCCCAGGCTTCTTCGTTGGCAACAGTATAAACCCCAAAACTGAAAAATCCTACCGATGGCTTTATTACAAAAGGTTTGGGGAAATCTTTGATCGAAATTGTCCTCAAATCGGCAAGACTGATTGCTTTGTAGAAAAGTCCCGGGTTAAGATATTTGGTGAGCGCCCTGAATTTTACTTTATCCTTAAAAAGATTCACCTTTTCGGGAAGATCGGTAAATCCTAAATTATTGGCAATCCAGTTTATCGAATTTTCGGAATTGGTGTAAATCAGGGTTCCAGGATTTGCCTTTATTTTTTTAATGGCAGATTCTTCATCAATAAATAAAACACCTTCGTTGCCAATAAAATCGAGTGCTGTGGCGGTTTTTAACACCGGAAGCTGGTATTTTCTGATGGTTTCCATCAAAAAACCGGAAACGTAAGGTTTATCTAAAATTATCATCAATTGAGCTGTTGAAAGGTGTGTAACTTAATTACCTGAGTTTTTGAAATTAAAGAAGGTATCATGAACTAAAACCCGCTCAACTTCATGGTAACGGTTGGGATAAGCAAAAGCCAGGCTACAAAAGCGATAAAGAGCATAAACGGAATGATAAATTTAACCCATTTCCCGTAAGGGATTTTTGCGATACCTAAAACGCCGATCAAAACACCCGAAGTTGGGGCAATCATGTCGGTAATGCCGGCTCCAAACTGAAAAGCCATAATGGTAGCCTGACGGGTAAGTCCGATAATATCCGAAAATTCAGCCATAATTGGGATGGTTAATGCAGCTTTTGCCGAACCTGACGTGATGACAAGATTTAGCAACGACTGGAAACCATACATAATCGTGATGGCCGTTAATTGCCCGGCGCCTTTAAGCAAACCTGCCATCGAATGTAACACGGTATCAATGATTTGTCCATCGTTAAGAATGGCAATAATGCCACCTGCAAACCCTACCACCAGC
>CAIYZW010000392.1 GCA_903930725.1 uncultured Bacteroidota bacterium | reverse complement strand
CTCACCAAGCAGCCGTAAACCATCAGCCTTAAACTGATCGCGGATGTACTGGGCAGCCATGAATGATTCCGGAGTTCCTGTTCCGCGTCCTTTCAGGTTTTCGGAAGCTAAAAATTCGATATGCCCAAGAATTTCTTTTGGTGTAATTTCGGGCTGAGATTGCGAAAACCCGGTAAAACCAAGTAATAATCCTATTAATAAAGTCAATAATTGTTTCATTATGTATGAGTTATAATGTTGATTTAAAAATATTTCAATTTAAACGATTGGCCGCAAAGATAATTATCTAAAAAGGAATGTAATCTTTCCGAAAAGAAAATTGGTTTCGCAATTTTTAGACTGAATTACCGGTTCATCTTCATGGATTTCCTAATAATTACGCTTCTTTGCCTGATCTAAATTCCAGCACATTTAATACATTTTTTCGCGCTTGAGCAAATAGGGAAGCAAAATTTGCCTGAATCCTTTGTTGATGTCGGCCTCGATAAAATCAATGCGATATTGCCCGCATTTTAGTTTCAGATCTTTAGTAAAATCGCCAACCGATTTTACGTAACGCTCTTTTACTTCATGGGGATGGATTTTAAGCTCCTGTCCGCTTTCCATATCAATAAATTTATAAGGCCGGTTATCGAAATCAAAATCAATTTCCTTGCTTTTATCAACAACATGGAACAGCACAACTTCGTGCTTGTTATGTTTCAGATGCTGTAAGGCAGAGAACAAATCATCGGTTCCTTTTTCGGTTTCAAACATATCCGAGAAAATTACAACCAATGACCGTTTGTGGATTTTTTCCGAAATTTCGTGTAACGAATTGGCCGCCATTGTCTTTTTGTGGATGCCCTCGCCAATTGGAACCAGCAGTTTTTCGAGTTCGGCAAACAAATATTTCTGATGTACCGATGTTGAACGTGCAGCAGTGTGCAAATCAATTTTATCGGTAAACAAAGTTAAACCAACAGCATCGCGCTGTTTCTTTAAAAGGCTCATCAAGGCAGCAGCGGCATACACCGAAAAAGTGATTTTGTTGGGATTGTCAATCGAGATTTTTTCTTTAACCGGAAAATACATCGAAGACGAGTTATCAATAATAATCTGGCATCGCAGATTTGTCTCTTCTTCGTATCGTTTGACGAATAATTTATCGGTACGGCCAAAAAGTTTCCAATCAATATGTTTGGTTGATTCGCCGGTGTTGTAAAGCCGGTGTTCGGCGAATTCGACCGAAAAGCCATGAAACGGGCTTTTGTGAAGGCCGGTAATAAAGCCTTCGACTACCTGCCGGGCAATAAACTCGAGCGAACCGAATTCCTGCAACCTGTTTTTGTCAATCGAAAATTCCATGTAAACAATTTAAAAGTTCTGTTTAAAACAATTTAGGGGATAGAATAGTATTTAAGAAAGTAGCCCATTTAGAGTATTTAACAAAACACAAAAGGCAGCATACTTATGAGCAGGCTGCCAATTGCACGATTAAAATTTTAGGATTTAAAGTTGTGCCTCAAGTTTTTTAACCAAAACCGATTTAGGCACAGCCCCAACTTGTTTATCCACGATCTGTCCATTTTTAAAAAACAAAATCGTTGGGATATTCCTGATGCCGAATTTTCCGGCAGTACCCGGATTGCTGTCAACATCAACTTTTCCAACAACTGCCTTGCCTTCGTATTCTTTACCAATCTCCTCTACTATCGGACCAACCATGCGGCAAGGACCACACCATTCTGCCCAAAAGTCAACGATAACTGGTTTGTCTGATTGGAGAACCTGTGCATCAAAATTTGCGTCTGTGAATTGTAAAGCCATTTTTTTATGTTTTGAAGATTTTAAATTTTTTCCAAAAATATAAAATGTTATCGTGCCAATTAGATTTGTTAAGATTTATTCATAACTTTTAGATGCCTGGTGCTGTTAAGTATCACATCTACCGGGCATCAAGGTTTTTGCTATATCTGCCACCATTTTTTGCAGCTCAAAAATAATAGCCCCTTTTCGATCATTTTGTTGGCTTTGAATCGGTTGATGCAGCTTAAATGAAGGGGCTTTTGCAGTGTTTTCTTTCACTGTTTTTTTGCTCTGTTTTTATTTTTCCGGATCAGGTCTTATATTGTCACCACACCATCTTGCGGTTGGTTTAACTTCATGTTTTTTATAGTTTTTTTTTAAAAGCCACTATTTACTTTTATCTCAAAATAATGAACTTTTCAGAAGTAACCCGGCTACCCGAATAATCTATAATCTTAGCCAGGTAAACGCCACTTCTCCAGCCCTCAACATCAATAATAACAGGTGTTTTGGTATTTTCGAATTCAAAAGTCTGATCGAAAAATAAAGCCCCCAAAGCATCAATAATTTTTACTGTAAATTTTTCATCAGCCATTAAAGGCAAACTGATGTTGATGAATGTATTATCCGGGTTTGGATAAATAAACCCGTCTTTTTTAGAATCAGTTCCCGGGATACCAGTATTGCAAGGATCAAAATATGCTTCACCCGGCGAACCTCCGGG
>CAIYZW010000391.1 GCA_903930725.1 uncultured Bacteroidota bacterium | reverse complement strand
CTTCGATATACAACATTCCAGGGTTTTCGCTCCAGTATTGTTTCATTTTGATGTCCCATTTTAGTTTTGTGCCGTTGCCCACCACCCTGATCCGGTTGATTTTGTTTTTGATTCCTTTGATGGCGATGGGGCCGATGGGTTTATTTTCGAGAAACAAAAACAATGTGGTGCTGTCGTTTGATAAGGTTGTAGGGCCATAGAAATAATCTCGCGGAATTCCAGCCTGCGTTTCATAAATGGCTTCGCTGTGTTTTTTGGTCCAGTGACCCAATTCTTTCAGAATTTCGGCCTGTTTTTCATCAATCGAACCGTCGGCTTTTGGGCCGATGTCGAGCAGGAGGTTGCCGCCTTTGCTGATGCAATCGGTAAAAATCCTGATAATCTGGTTGGGCGTTTTGTAGTTTTCGTCGTTTTGCTGATAACCCCACGAATCGTTCATGGTCATGCACAATTCCCAAAACTCATCTTTTGGTTTGGAGATAGGAACTCCTTGCTCGGGGGTGGCATAGTCGCCATAACCGGCCAGGCGGGAGTTGATGATAATTTTTGGATTGGTTTGGAGAAGCATTTCACGGAGTTCTTTCGCCCTCCACTTTTCGGACGATTGCTCCCAATCTCCGTCAAACCAGATCAGGTCAGGATTGAACTTTTGCTGAAGTTCGCCAATCTGGTTAAAATTAAAACGCACAAACCTGCTCCATTTGGTCGAGTCGTCGGTGTAACGTTTTTGCGATTTTGTAAAGTTTGGATAATCGGGGTGCGACCAATCCAGCAACGAAAAATACAATCCAACTTTGAGGTCGTTTTTCCGGAGTTCGTTACAAAATGGTCCGACCAAATCTCTGGCTGCGGGAGTTTTTTTTACCACGTTCAACTCACCGAATTTTGTGTCCCACAAGGCAACTCCATCGTGGTGTTTAGAGGTGAGGACGGCATATTTGGCGCCACTTTCGGTGATTAATTTTGTCCAGGCTTGCGGGTCGTATTTTGAAGCGTTAAACCCTTTAAGTTGTTTCAGATAATCTTCGTACGAAAGATATTCGTTAAAAAACGACCACGATTCGTCAATGCCATCAACGGCATAAATGCCCCAATGAACAAAAATTCCAAGTTTGGCATCGTGGAACCATTGCATTTTTTCGTTGGTATTTTGCTGGCACCAGGCCGATACATGAGCCAAAATCAGCAAAAAGGCAAGTAAGTTTTTTGTTTTCATTATTCTGGCAAATTAAAGAATGAACCACAATAGGCACATTAGAACACAATAGAAAAATATTTTTAACCTTTCCAAACTTTAGGCACTCCAAACTTTAAGTACTCCAAACTTTCTTCACTCAATTACGACTTCATCCGCAAAAACCCAGGCAGGATTTCCAGCGCCTTTGTGCCAGTCGGGGCAAACGGTACGGTTTTTTGCAATCACTTTTATAAAACGGGTGTGCTGAGGTCTGAAATTTACCGTAAAATCTTTGGTTTGCGTGTTCCAATCGTTCTCGGCAAACGTATTTTCGGACAGGCCAATCTTTTTAAAAGTTTTGCCATCATCCGAAAGGAAAAATTCAACATTCACCGGCATGAAAACCCAGGCATTAATATCCTGCAAAAACCCCATGGTCAGTTTGCTGATTTTCTCTGGTTTGCCTAAATCAATCACTGCTTCCACATCAACGCCTTCATAACCCTGCCAGACGCCGGTTCTGAAATTTGAACTTCCGCGCAGGAAATCAATCAACGCAATATCGCCACCCGCACTGTATTGATTTTTATAAGGATTTTTGATGTTGATGGTGCGGCCTTCGGGGATTTTGGTGAACTCAGCAGTAATTTTGAAACTTTCCTCTCCGGCAGCATTTCTGGCGAAAGCAGTCATCTTCGCCGAATTATTCACCTGAATTGGCTCTGAATATTTTAATGTTTCGATATTGGCATTTTTGGTTTCAAAATAGTATTCGATGGTCGCTGCCGGATCAATACTGGCCAGCTCGACGGTTTGTTGGTGATGAAAAACTTTATCGCCTGAATTTACAAAAGGAACCGGAGAAATAAGATGATCGTTGATTGCAGAAACCGGAATATTTCCATCGCCGGTTCCCCAGCTTTGGTTGGGGTAATTGCCCATTTCAAAGGTCAGGTTTCCACCTGACATAATATCTTCATGGGTAAAAAATGATTTTGAGTACCCGTTTTCGTTGTGCGTAGCTGCCTGGATGTATTTGTTTTCGGTTGAATTTCCTTTGGCTTCGATGACGAATTGCTTCCCGTTTTCGAGGTTTAATGTCACTTTATCAAAAACCGGGCTGCCGATGGCGTAAATATCTGAGCCTGGTGTTACAGCATAAAAACCCATGGCACTCAAAACATACCATGCCGACATCTGGCCGCAATCTTCGTTTCCGCAAAGTCCATCGGGTTTTGTGTTGTACAAATTGTCCATGATTTTGCGGGTGATTTCCTGCGACTTCCAGGGCTTACCGGTATAATTGTACAAATATGCCATGTGGTGGCTTGGCTCGTTGCCGTGGGCGTACTGCCCAATCAAACCAGTAATGTCGGATTGCTGCCTGCCGGTGGTTTCGGAGCTTACGCTGAATAGTGCATCTAATTTTTTGGTCAGACTATCCGGCCCACCCAATAAATCCATTAAACCAGAGATGTCCTGTGGGACAAAAAAACTATATTGCCACGAATTGGCCTCGGTGTAGTTAAAGTTCACTTCTGCCGGATCGAAAGGTTTAAACCAGCTTTCGTTCGTTTTGGCACGCATAAATTTGGTTTCGGGATCGAAAATATTTTTGTAATACTGCCCTCTTCTGATGAAGGTTTGATAGTCGGTTTCGCGGTTTAACGATTTGGCAAACTGTGCGATGCACCAGTCATCGTAAGCGTATTCGAGGGTTTTAGACACAGACTCTGATTCCTCGCTTGCCGGGATGTATCCTTTATTTTTATAAAATTCAAGGCCAAATTGATTTTGTGATGCGCTTTTAATGCAGGCATCGAGTGCTTTTTCAGCGTTAAAACCATTTATCCCTTTCATATGAGCATCCACAATTACCGGCACAGCGTGATAGCCAATCATGCAGTTGGTTTCGTTGGCGGCCAACTCCCAAACGGGGAGCAATCCACCCTGCTCGTAATGTGCAAGCATCGAATTGATGAAGTCGTTGGTGCGTTTTTGGTCAATAATCGTGAAGAGGGGATGTGCAGCTCTGAAAGTATCCCAAAGCGAAAAAACGGTGTACATGTTAAATCCATCAGCCTGATGGATCTGCATGTCGTGACCGCGATATTTTCCATCGAAATCGGAATAGAGGTTTGGGTTGAGCAAGGCGTGATAAAGCGCTGTGTAAAAAACGGTTTTTCGTTCGGTGTCGCGGCTTTCAACAGTAATCCGGCTTAATTTGTCAAGCCAGGCTTGATTTGCCGCGGTTTTAACCTGTTCAAAATCCCAACCCGGGATTTCATTAACCCGGTTATTTTTTGCTCCATCGGCGCTCACTGCCGAAATCCCAACTTTTGCGAGAACTTCCTCCTTTGTTTTCGTATCAAAAGCTACCCAGGCTTTGATATTCTTGCCTTCGGCTTTTTTAAGACCTCCCTGTTTTTCGCCATTTACCGAAATTCCAAAGGATTTAAAAGGCTTCGAAAATTCGGCATTAAAAAAAACATACTGGTCTCTGGCCCAGCCTTCGGTACGGCGTAAACCCCGGATTTCGGTGTCGCTCACAAATTCAATCCATAATTCGTTGATTTTGTCGCTTGTAGCGCCTTCTACGAGGTCAATAATTACATTCGATTCACCAGATTCCGGAAAAATGTATTTATGAAATCCGGTTCGGTACGCGGTTGTGAGTTCGACAGCAATATCGTAATCTTCAAGCTTTACCGAGTAAAAGCCAGGTGCTGCTTTTTCGCTTTTATGGCTGAACCTTGAGCGATAACCTGATTCAGGATTTTCCTCAGTTCCGGGATCAAGCTGGGTTTTGCCTGTGGTTGGCATAAAACGGATGTCGCCATAATCGCCAACGCCCGTTCCGCTCAAATGCGTTAGACTAAAACCCATGATGGTACTATCGGAATAATGATAGCCGGAACAGGCATCCCAGTTGTCTTTTCGTGTATCCGGACTAAGTTGTACCATCCCGAAAGGCAGGGCTGCACCCGGATAAACATGACCGTGCGCATCGGTGCCAATGAAAGGGTTCACGAAGGCGGTTAATTCGGTTTTTGGATTTTTGCAAGAAAGTAAAAAGATGAAACTCAGGCTGAGAAACAAAGCAAACATTCCTTTAGCGGCCTGATTGGTTGGTTTTTGATAGTTTATTGACTTTTTCATATTTTATAGATTAGCAAGTTTATGATTAAAAAATTACTTTGATGTATTCCAATGACGGTGTACTTTTTTAACACCATTCAAAAAAAACCATGTGGTTCCAAAATTTGGTTTTTTGTTTTCATTTTTTCAATTGCTTCCTGTTACGCTCTATCTCGGCTTTTAACTCGGTTTCAGAAGGCAGGTAAAGCATGTATTTCGAAGCAAATAATTGCTGATTTTCCTTTAATACGGAGTATTTTACGATAGTTTCATCTTTATCGGCACAAAGCAAAATCCCTATTGTTGGGTTGTCGGTTTCGGTGCGTTTTAAATCATCGTACATTTTAACGTACATGTCCAATTGCCCTACATACTGATGGGTTAATTCATTAGTTTTCAAGTCAATGATAACAAAACACTTCAACAAATAGTTGTAGAAAACCAAATCAATGTAAAAGTCCTTTGTTTCTGTCCTAATTAATTGTTGTCGTGCGACAAAGGCAAAACCTTTACCAAATTCCAATAGAAAAGATTGTAGATTATCAATAATAGCTTGTTCCAATTCGTGTTCAAAATACTTGAATTCCTGTTTTAATCCAAGGAATTCGAAAATATTTGGGTCTTTCAGGATATCACCAGGCTGAGTAGAAAGTGGTTTTAACTTTTCTGTAGCTTCTTGTATTACAGCATCTTTGTCGTTCGATGCAATTAAGCGTTCGTAATAGAATGTGTTGATTTGTCGCTTAAGTTGTTCTACATTCCAATTTTGGTTTGCTGCCTCGTCAATATAAAACTGACGTGCTTTGCGGTTTCCTACACGCATCAGCAATCTGTAATGGCTCCAGCTTAAATCAATTCGTAATAAATACTGCTCAACTTGCTTGTTTTCATTATTTTGCAATTGGTGACATGAGGTGTCACCTTTTTCATAAAATCCAAAATCGGGTAAAAGGTTACTTAGGCTGTCACCTTTTTGGTTTACCGGTATCCAGGCAGGAAATTCCAAATAAAATTTGCGAAAAAGCTTTAAATTGGTAGTATCGTAACCTTTGCCAAAATCGTGTGTAAGTCTTTCGGATAAGCCCTTTATAAGATAATCCCCATACCCGGCGCGCTCTTGTCCATTTTGTTCTTGTTCGATAATCAAACGCCCGGTGTGCCAATTTGCTAACACAGCAGCAAAATTAACTGCTCGTCCGGCATAAGCTTTTGCTTGTTGCAAAACATCAAAAACCTGGTTATAAAACCTTTCATTGATTAGATTTTCCATTTTGCCACTGGTAAAAAATAAACCTTTACAAATAACTCCCCGAATCAATCAAAACGTTTTTACCATCTTTGAAGAGCGCGTAGTTAAAACCAGGCTGAATGCAGAATGAGCCTGTTTCGCCAGCCTTGTTAACCGCGATGTAACCAACCTGGTGATCTTTGAGGTTTTTGTTTGATTTTACAATTCGCATCACAGCTTCTTCGCAGGCTTTTTGAGGAGTGTAGCCGTTTCGCATCAATTCGACAACCAAAAAACTCCCCAAAGTACGCATGACCAGTTCACCGGTTCCTGTGGCTGTGGCACCACCAACTTCATTATCCACAAAAAGCCCGGCGCCAATAATCGGAGAATCGCCAACGCGACCATGAATTTTGAAAGCCATGCCGCTGGTGGTGCAGGCTCCTGAAATATTTCCCTGCTGGTCAATGGCAATCAGACCAATGGTGTCGTGGTTTTCGATGTTTGGGACCGGCTGGTATTTTGATTCTATTTTCCATTCTTCCCATCGCTTTTTTGCCTTTTCGGTGAGGAGGTTTTCCTTTTGAAACCCTTTTTCGAGTGCAAACTGCAAAGCCCCCGAACCTGCCAGCATTACATGTGGCGTGGTATCCATCACAAGGCGGGCAACGGAAATAGCATGAACGATATTTTCGAGAAAACAAACAGATCCTGCATTTCCCTTCTCATCCATGATACAGGCATCAAGTGTAACTTTTCCATCACGGTCGGGTAAACCGCCAAGACCAACACTCATATTTTCCGGGTCGGCTTCCGGAACTCTTACTCCTGCTTCGGCAGCATCAACAGCACGACCACCTTTTAAAATTACCTCCATAGCAGCCTCATTTGCTGCCATACCGTGTATCCAGGTCGAAATGACCAGTGGCCCTGATATTAGGTTGTTTTCAGGCGTGGTTTGAGCCTTGATTTTTTTTTGCGCAACCGAACTTCCAAAAAGCATGGCAAGCGTTGCTGCTGTTGATTTTGACAGGAAACTTCTTCTGTTTAGCATTTTAAGTTTTTCAAGATGTTAATTTATGTTTGAGATAGTGCCGGTTTTTGCCTGAGTAATTCTGATGAGATTTTGAGGAGCAATTTTACATTGCAAGCCCCGGATTCCGGCACTTACAAAGATTTGAGAATGTTGCAGGGCGGAATCATCCACGAAAGTGGGGAAATTCTTCTTCATCCCCAACGGCGAAACACCTCCGCGAATATAACCAGTAATGGTCTGGATTTCCTTTAAATGAACCATTGCGCATTTTTTATTTCCGCTTAAAGCGGCAAGAACTTTTAAATCAACTTCATGTGCACCAGGAATTATCGCAACAATTACCCCGGTTTTATCACCTGTTAGTACCAACGTTTTGAAAACCATTTCGATGGGATGGCCAATCTTCTTAGCAACCGCTTCAGCGCTCAAATCGCTCTCATCCACCTCATATTCATAAAGTTCGTATTCGATTTTTTGTTGATCAAGTATCCGGGCAACGTTTGTCTTTTTCATTTTGAAACTTAAACTAATTTTTGCCCCCAACCCCCGAATCGGGGGATTTCCATCCTCAAATTAGGTGGGCAGAGAGGGGTTATTTTATCTCAAATTCAATCAAAACCGGCAAATGGTCCGATGGATAAACGCCATCCCAATTATCGCTGAGTGTGGCGTGCCAGGTTACGTCAACAGCATCGCTAATAAAAATAAAATCAATTACCCTGCCCGGAACACCAATAAAATCGAAACCAACGAATGAAAATGAAGGTCCAACGTGCGGAAATTCTGAAACTGTAACAGCATCATGAAGCATGAGGTCGCCGGAATTTTCGGTAATTGTTTTATATGGTTTTGAAGTCGGACTGTCGTTAAAATCGCCGGTAATAATCACTGGTGCGTCGTTTGCAATTTCCCGGACTTTTGCTAAAAGCAGAATTGCACTTTGGTCGCGGGCATTCTGACTGGAATGATCAAAATGCGTATTAAACAGGTAAAATGCTGATCCGTTGGAAAAATCTTCCATTTTTACCCATGATACAATCCTGGGTAAAGTTGCGTACCAGCCTTTACTTCCAGCAACTTCAGGTGTTTCCGAAAGCCAGAATGTACCATTCTCAATAACCGAAAACCTGCGTTTATCGTAAAAAACCGGGTTAAATTCGCCTTTATTCAGGCCATCTTCGCGGCCAACACCATAATAGCTATAATTTGGAAAAGCCTGTTGCAGGTCGCTAATCTGATTTGCCAGTGGTTCCTGAAGACAAAAAATATCAGCCTTATTAAACTTAAGAACATTTATTAACCGAGCCTTTCGGTTTGCCCAAGCATTATCAAGATCATCGGGAGTGTCGAGTCTGATGTTGTAAGTAACCAGACGAATTGGATTATTAATTTTTAGCAACCCCTGTGTAAACCCGGGCAATCCATTTAATAGCAAGCAAATAATCAGCACTTTGATGAATTCTCTTTTCATAATTTTATTGATTCAATCTGATTTTAATGTGGAAATTTTTTATTCTCTTGGATAAGTTGCGAGCAAATGTAGTGATTTTGCTTCATGCTCATCATTTAGTTTCCGGGAAAAAATCCTTGTGTTTCATTTTGGCGATAACCCTCTTGCCATTACGTGCCATAAGTTCAACCTTTGGTCTCGCCACAATGCCTTCGGCCATAAAATCGCCCCATATCGAATTGAAGCCAACCTTTACTTTTGCGATCATTTCATGTAAAGTTCCTTCACCTATTACCGGGACACTTTCCAGACCAAGTTTTTTGGCAATTTCATCTACATCTTTCCTTTGCAGCCACCAATAACCAATTCTTATATCGAAAAGCACAAAACTCTGATCGCGCCGGTAGCTAACTCCAACCTTCTGTATTCGAGCACCATAACCCTCACCATAAAGACAAACTTCGGCATCGTTGAACTGCGAAACAAAAGCAGGATGTAGTGGCAAAAACATCTCTGTGAGTTTAGCCCTTAGAAAGTCAGGCATTTCGGAATTGTCATTTTTCCCACCAAAAGTGATTAAACCATCTTTATAAATCACCCGAATGTTGGTGCCATCAACTTTCTCGGTAAACTCCCAAACGTTATTTTGCAGGTAATCCAGTTCAGGTGTGGCAAATTCACCAACAATCATTGTGTGGTAATTTGTGGCCGGATCCCGGGCATAAATCGTTGGTATTTTGTGATATTCGCTCATAATTATCAAAGTAAGATTTGATGTTTGACAAAGATATAAATATTACCCTTGATTCGGCTAGTTGCCAGATTTAGCATTAATCATATTCAACGTTCTGACGACAGGTTTGAGATTATCGTTGGGAATTTCGCTCTTCGTTTCGAAAATCACTTCCACTTTTTCGTGGGGTAAAACATCAACGAAATTTCGGTTGAAATGGCCGTCAATGTCGGGAAATTCGAGATACAGGTTTTTTATAAGGCTCTTGCCGGAAATCGAAATACGGTAACCTCCATCAGTTTTTTCCACCCGAACTTCAGGATCAACCGCAGTTAAAATCAGATTTTTTGGCTTTTCGAAATAGAGTAGATTTTTAGAAATAACCTGGCTTTGAACCATGACTTCGGCCACTAAAACAATCTGTCGTTTGTCAAAATTTTTAAGCAGGTCATTAGCCGGCATCCAGAAACATAAATTGCTGGTATTTCCATTTATGAAAACATTGGTGTCCTTCATCCAGATATTCTCACCCTCAAAATCAATCAGTTTCATCTTTAGAACGGCATCAAAACCCTTTGTTTCATCAGTAATCACATAAACAAGCATGTTGTTGTCTTCGAGCGTTGGCGAAACCAGAGTTTGCGAAAATGCTTCTTTCGCAAAATAATGCAGCGCTTTCCAATTGCCGTAATAATCAACCGACGACCACGAAGTTACCGGCCAGCAATCGTTAAGCTGCCAGTAAAGCGTCCCCATACATCGGGGCATATTCCGGCGGTGGGCTTCGATGGCCGTGGTAATGCCTTCGGCCTGCAACAACTGGCTCACATAAATGTAATCTTCAAAACCGGCAGGAATTTTAAAATCCCGTTCCATGTAAAGATTGATAAGTTCGGTGCCCCGTGGGTGTTTTTGATGAACCTGCATGACCGGCGTGCCAATTTTGCGATCGTCGGGAAGAGTGTATCTTTTGATGGAATTCATCGAAGGCATCCCCTGAAAGCCGTATTCGCTCATAAACCGACCTACTTTTTGGGTGTAAATTTCAAAAGGCTGCTCACCCCACCAAACGCCCCAGTAATGACTATCGCCGGTTTCCATACTTTCTTTTCGTCCCCAGCCATTTGCCGGCGACGATGGGTGATACGGCCTGGTGGGATCGAGTTTTTGCAAAGCATCCGGAAAAATTTGATGAAAAACCCTGAGGTAATTATTCCAGATTTCCGAAGAATCTTTTTCGGAATAGCCAAACTGCTTTTGCCAGCCCCAGTTATGCCAGGCTTCATCAACCTCGTTATTGCCGCACCAAAGCGCGAGGCTCGGATGGTTCCGCAACCTGACGATATTGTCTTCGGCTTCGTGTTTAACATTTTCAAAAAAATCTTCACCACCAGGATACATATTGCAGGCAAACATAAAATCCTGCCACACCAGAATCCCGTTTTCATCGCAGAGATCATAAAAAACATCATTTTCATAAATACCGCCGCCCCAAATGCGCAACATGTTCATATTGGCCGCTTTAGCCGACAATACCAACGCTTTATATTCTTCGGGAGTAAATCGTGTGGTGAAGCTTTCGGAAGGAATATAATTTGCACCCTTCATAAAAACCGGCTGGCCATTGAGTTTGAAGTAAAACGACCTGCCGATTGAATCGGGCTCCTGAACAAGTTCGATTTTTCGGATTCCAAAGCTGGTGGTTTTTATCCCCGCAAGCCCATCATTATTATTTATCCTGACTTCGGCCTGATAAAGATGGGCCTCACCCAGGCCATTGCTCCACCAAAGCTCAGGATTTTCGACCTCAAAAGGAAAAGTAAAATTATTTATCCCTTTTACCAGACTAATCTTGGTGCAGACCGTTTTCTTATCATTCACATAAAACCGGAATGCTGCGTTGCCATCTTTACCACTCAAAATGTTTGCTTCGAGCTGCATTATTGCCTTTCCGGCAAGGAGGCTGTCGGTAGAAATATAAATATTTTGTATCAGCAAATCATCCCAGGCCCGGATGCTGACAGGTCTCCAAATGCCACTTGTAATAAAAACGGGGCCCCAGTCCCAGCCGGATTGATAGGCTGCTTTTCGCGAGAAAACCCTATTGTCGGGCAATTTATAAGTCAATTGTGCTGCTTCTAACGAGTCCAGTTGTTGTGATGGCAAAAACGTAATTTCAAGAATATTTCCCGTTTCTTTAAGAAAAGGCTTTGCATCAACCTGCCATATCCGGAACATGTTGTTGCATGTTAAAATATTTTGCCCGTTAAGTTTGATTTCGGCGTAGGTATCAAGACCATCAAAATTGAGGATAACGTTTTCTTTTTGAAATATTTCAGCGCCCACATCAAAGGTTGTTCGGTAATTCCAGGTTTGCTGCCCGACCCACTGAAGTTTGGTTTCTTCATCACGATAAAAAGGCTCGTTAATGATTTTGTTGTTGAGCAAATCGGTGTGAACAGTCCCGGGAACCGTTGCTGGCAGCCAGGTTGTGTCGGTTGATTTTTTAAATTCCCAGCCACTTTCGAGGTTTTTGCCGATCATATCTGATGAATTATTTTGCTGGCAACCTGTGGCAAAAAGTATGATAAAAACAAAGAAACACCAGTTATTAAAACAAATATTCGCTTTCATTTGCCTGATGTTGTGATTGATTTCAACTGTTTTTAATAGCATGACGATGTTCATTTTTTGAGGATAAAAGTACAATTATGTCCACAAATACCCAACCTTACCTATGATTTAAATTCTTCGGGCCTATTTTTGACTGAGGGCTTAAATTAAATAGTAGATTTACCTCAGTTTTATAAAACGTAAAATTTGTCAAATGGAAATTTCAAATCAGGTTTCATTGTTTTATGCGCGGATATTTTCGGATAAGAGCGTAAAATCCATCGAAAAATATGCCGTCTATTTTGCACTATCTGGCTTTTTCATGCACTTGTTCATCATTTTTCTTTGGAATGTTGGCATCATAAATCACGCGGTTTTTGATAAATTTTCGGGCAATTACATCACCGCCATTTACACACCGTTTTCGTTTTTATTGATTTTTGAAGTGTTCTTACTGCTCGTTTATTTACCAAAATCATTCACCAAGTCCATCGCCAAACAATTCGAAATCATGCTGTTGATCGTTCTTCGTAACATTTTTAAAGACATTTCGTACTTCGACATGAAGCATCTGACTGATAACTTAACCAGCAACCACGATTTACTGTATGATATGCTGTGTGTTTTGTTATTGTTTTTCCTTATCGGGATTTTTTACAGGCTCAAGAAAAAACAACCAAAAATTGAAAGCCACGGCGAAATTCAAAATTTTATCAACATCAAAAAAGCCATCAGTCTGTTTATGGTGCCGGTAATGATTTTAATGATCCTGCTCACTTTTGGAAACTGGTTTTGGGAAGTTTTGAGCTATCACGAACTGCAGGCGTTCCCACTCAGCAACGTGAACAACGTTTTTTATGAGATCTTTTTTACGATTCTGATATTTATTGATGTTTTTATACTCATCATTTCGTTCCTATACACGCACTATTACAGCCAGTTAGTACGAAACTCCGTATTTGTGATTTCAACTATTCTTATCCGGTTTTCATTTTCGGGACCTCATCTAACGAGCCTGATTTTTATTGTTTCGTCGGTAATTTTTAGCGTTGTCACTTTGTTGATTTATAACTTTTTTATCAGAGAAGAATTGATGGGTGGAACAGATGAATCGAGTTTTATTATCCAAACAAAGCTCTGACAATACACCAAATTCCAGGGAAAATTATCAAAAAGTAGAGTTATAAAAATCTAAATATTAGGTTTAATCTGATGAACTTTTACGTTGTTTTTTGATTTTACTCAAATTTGGGGGATAATAAAGTTTCAATCCTTTTATAAAATCGAAGTCCTTAATATTGAATGTGAAAAGTTGTAAATCTGAGACAATTACTGAGGCTGCGATTAATGCGTCGGCTAATCCCAAATTATGTGGAAGATGGTATTTTTTGATTAATTCGAATGCTAATTCAACGCCTTTACTGTTTAACTGAAGAGAATTGTAATATTTAATAAACTCTTGTATTTCAATTAATTCATTTTTATTTCCAGCACCTTTACAAAGTTCTAAGGCGGTAATAATTGGCATTACAATGTTTTGATGACCAATCTTTTCGACTGCAAAAACAGTTGGCCCATCCTTTTTCAAATAGT
>CAIYZW010000390.1 GCA_903930725.1 uncultured Bacteroidota bacterium | reverse complement strand
ACGCATCCCGATTCGCTGATGAGCTGCTTTACGTGCCATCAACAGGAAAACAGTTTTGAGGTTGGCCAACCTCGCCCCTACCCTTTTGGAGTTACCGGACAATCCATGCATCACGCCATGCTGCCGATGATAAATCTGGTTTGGAACATGGGCACTTTTGGCTGGGATGGAAGTATTGGTTCGATCGAGGAAGACGTACTGATCGTAATTTCAGCACCAACGGAGTTTGATTCTTCTCCTGAAAAGGTTGTAAACACGATAAAAAATATTGACGGCTATCCCGAACTTTTCCAAAAAGCCTTCGGAACCAACGATGTAACGGCTGACCGCATCGCCAAAGCCATCGCACAGTTTGTCAGGACGTTGATTTCGTCAGATTCAAAGTTTGATAAATATATGCGCGGTGAAGAGCAACTCAGCCCGGAAGAGCTGCGTGGCTTCGTGCTTTTCACTACCGAAGAAGGCGGAGATTGCTTTCATTGTCACGGTGGCTCCGGAAACCCGCTTTTTACGACCAATAAATTTTACAACAACGGCAAAGATTCCGTTTTTAGCGATCCTTTCGACCGCTTTGGCATTACCGGCGACCCGATGGAAAAAGGCGCCTACAAAGCCACAACCCTCCGAAACATCGAACTTACCGGCCCTTACATGCACGATGGCCGATTTGAAACTTTGGACGAAGTAATTGAGTTTTATTCCAAACATCTCATCAACACGCCGTACATTGACCCGCTGATGCACCACATCGTAAATGACGGAATCCAGCTAACGCCAAACGAAAAGGCAGATTTAATGGCATTTATTAAAACCTTGCGGGATGAAGAATTCTTGACCAACCCTGTCTTCGCAAAGCCTGACAGGATGCCGGGCTTATGATTATCAGTTAGTACCTCAGCGAAAACCAGAAAATTTGCCTACTTTTGCAGCGTCAAATTTATCAAGTCGGATGCTCATCAAGGTTCAGGACTTAAAATTTTACACATGAGTCCATTCCCGGAACCCGGTTTTCACTGCAAACTGAGAATTAAATCTCTCCTGAATGGCCCAAAACAAGCAACATAAACACAAAATATAATGATTACAGTTTCTAACCTGGGTATTCAATTTGGAAAACGGGTGTTGTTCCAGGATGTTAATATGAAATTCACATCCGGCAACTGTTACGGCATCATCGGTGCCAACGGCGCAGGAAAATCAACCTTCCTGAAAATGCTTTATGGTGAAGTTGTTGGCACCAAAGGAAACGTAATGTTTGGGCCTGGCGAGCGGCTATCAGTTCTCAAACAAAATCACTCCGAATTCAACGATTTCACAGTTCTTTCGACCGTTCTGATGGGTCATGAAAAATTATGGTCGGTGATGAACGAAAAAGATGCCCTCTACGCTAAAACCGACTTTACCGAAAACGACGGCCACCGGGCCTCGGAACTCGAAGAGAAATTTGCCGAAATGGATGGCTGGAACGCCGAAAGTGATGCTGCCAGCTTGTTGAGCGGACTTGGCGTAAAAGAAGACCTTCACGATAAATTGATGAACGAGTTAAACGGTAAAGAAAAGGTGAAAGTGCTGCTGGCTCAGGCGCTCTTTGGCAAACCCGACAACCTTTTGCTCGACGAGCCAACCAACGACCTCGACCTTGACACCGTAAACTGGCTCGAAAATTATCTTGCCGACTTCACCAACACCGTGCTGGTTGTTTCGCACGACAGGCACTTTCTCGATTCGATTTGTACACACATTGTTGATATTGATTTTAACAGGATTCAGCAATTCCCCGGAAATTATACTTTTTGGTACGAATCGAGCCAGCTTGCATTGAGGCAGCAACAAACCCAAAACAAAAAAGCCGAAGACCGCAAAAAGGAATTGATGGAATTTATTGCACGGTTCAGCGCGAATGCTTCAAAATCGAAGCAGACAACCAGCCGTAAAAAGATGATCGAGAAGCTGAACATCGAAGAAATAAAACCTTCAACCCGCAAATATCCCGGTATTATTTTTACCCCGGAAAGGGAGCCGGGAAATAATATTCTCGAAGTAAAGGGACTCACCAAAAGTTTGAATGGCGTATTGCTTTTCAAAAATCTGAATTTCAACCTTCAAAAAGACGATAAAATTGTTTTCCTTTCCAGGGATACCCGCGCCATGACTGCCCTTTTCGAAATTCTGAAAGGCCATGATACGCCCGACGGCGGGACTTTTGAATGGGGACAAACCATCCTCAAAGCCTATCTCCCGATGGAATACGATCATTTATTCCAAAAATCAATCAGCCTGACCGACTGGCTGGGGCAATTCTCGACGGATACTTCGGATTTGTACCTCCGTGGTTTTTTGGGAAAAATGCTGTTTTCGGGTGAAGAAATCTATAAAAATGTTGACGTCCTTTCGGGTGGCGAAAAGGTGCGCTGCATGATTGCCCGCATGATGATCCGCAACGCCAACGTGATGCTGCTCGATTCGCCCACCAACCACCTCGATCTCGAATCTATCCAGGCTTTCAACAATACGCTCATCAAATTTAAGGGCAACATTCTGATGTCATCGCACGACCACGAATTTATCCAGACCGTTTGCAACCGTGTTATCGAAATCGGCCCAAAAGGCATGATTGATAAGCTTTCCGCTTACGACGATTACATCAGCGATGAGAAGTTAAAGGAACAACGGGAGAAATTGTATTAGGGAATTCGACAATTTGGTAATTCGACAATTTGAATTTTGAATTCAGATGGTATTTGGTTCAGAATCAATATTGTCTGTCTCCAGAGTAGCTTACTCAAAACTCCTTTATCATTTCTTTTTGAAAAATGGCTGGTTATATGATTTCGCTGATAGTTTCACTAAACTTCCAACATGGTGCATTATTCCATTTCGATAAGATTGATGTTATCTTTATCAATTTCAACCAAAAAATTGGGCATCGAATTAAGTTTCTGAATTGCGTTTATATTTTCTGCAAAAATGACTATTAAATCCTGGTTTGGGATGTTTCCTAAATTAATTTTAATAAGCTTTTTTGGAGTTCGCTTTATGAAATATGAATCCCTGAAATCTGCGTCTTTTGTAACAACGATAAAGTCACCCTGGTCTGCATATTTACAGATATCCGAATCCTTTGTCTCTGACTTGTCCAAAATTTCATTTACATGAACAGCCTCAAAACCAAGAGACTTAAAGTAGGCAACCAATTTGAAGGCAATATGAACATCACACAGAAACTTCATCAGGCAACGTCTTTAATTGAGTGACCGCGCAAATACAATTTTGCAAAATTCAAACTTGCTAAAATGTCGTCTTTTTCCAATTCTTTGTGATCGTCGAGTATTTGCTCGGTGGTCATGCCTGAACCTAACATATCAATAATTACTTCAACCGGCCACCTCATGCCCCTGATACAAGGTTTACCATGACAAATTTCAGGGTTTGTGGTAATTCTGTTTAAAAGATTTTTCATTTGCAGAGAATTTTGTCAAAGGTAAAAAATTACTAAAACCTAACAAAAATGCCATTTGTATAATTCCTCCTTACTTTACCATAATCTTCTCAGAAACCGTTTTACCCGATGATATCAGATTTACAAGGTAAATTCCGGGAGCAAAGGCTGCCAGGTTCAATTCGATTTTGCTGCTTTCGATAAAATCCTGCACCAAAACAAGATTTCCACTTGCAGAGATGAGCTGAACTGTTACTTTGCCCGAAAATGCATGATTGATTGTAAGTTTTTCGGAAACCGGGTTTGGAGAAAGGCTGAAATTAATTGCATTTTCAGTTTTTACACCGGTGGCGATATAATTGAGCTGCACGAAACTGGTATTATCGCACACAATTTCGGAAACATTTCCAGGAACGAAACCTGAAATATAGGTATTGTCATACGTGTCGAAAACTATCATTTTAGCCATATTGCTGGTGTCAATTCCAACCAGTAAAAAGCTTCCGGTATTTTGATCAAATGAAGATGAACCACCAACGAAATATGGAAATTCGACAAGTTCCCCTCTCGTAATAATATCACCGGTAGTTTTATCAATCTCTACAATACTACTTCCCGTGTAGGTAAAGGTGGAATCATAAGTTGCATTACGCGCAAAAATAATTTCGTTAACATTGTCGAAATTAACACTGGTGATAATGTTAAAAGGCGCTGCTGTTGGGTTGAGTATTGTTTTGGTGAACGAAAACTGATCGTCCCTGACGGGCACTGCATACAAACATAAAGCAGGATCGTTGGTGAAACCTACATAGTACAAAATCCCATTGTTGGCATCAAAACCAATGGCATCAACAATAATCCCGTTTGCACCAGGTTCATAAATCACACCAATCAGGCTGTCCTGATTGGTGGTGATGTCAAATTCGTAAATACTGATGTATTCTTCAGTTTCCATTTTGAGGTTGTACATTTTTCCGGTGCTCATATCAAACTCTGAAATATTGGTGTACATTGATCCCCCAACCAGATTCTCCTGATTTGTAATCGTATTAAAAGAATACAAACCCGCACTATCACCCGAAATTCCGGTAATGTAATAATTGCTGTTGTATGAATCGAAGGCTGATGTGGCAAAATAATATCCGTCAAGAATCGAAGAATGAACAATTAACGATTCAGGATCAAGCGCCTGCCATTTAACAATGTCAATCTTACCTGTTTCAAAATTATTGGCTGCCCCAACGAGTTTTATCTGAGCGTTGCTGCCCATACTGATGAGCATAAATACAGCGATGTAAAGTAAAATTCTGTTCATGATTTTAGATTTTGCTATTAAAACAAAAGCATGTAAAGCTTTGTTCAAAAGTAAATGAATTTTCTTAAACAGGAATGAAAATTCAAAGAAAATGAATCCAGTTTCAAAACTATTGATTTTGGGTTAAAGTCCCCTTTACAAAGTGACATTTGCAATGCCACCTTGAACATCCTTCAATTTGTAATTCAAAAAATATGGAAATAAAAAATCAATTTCATCAATTTTTGCCGTTCATTGAGGTACGTTAGTTTGGAGTGGCCCACATGTTGGCTGGCTTATCAGCGTGGGTTTTACATCAAAGCTATTTCTTTTCTTGCCACCTCAAACTCTTCCATCATTTCTTCCAAAATCAGTGCAGCAGGTTTAATTTCGTTGATAAGTGCCGAAACCTGTCCGATTTCGAGTTCGCCATCATCGGGGTTTCCTTCAAACATGCCGAGTTTGGCGCGGCCATGCCCCAGGTGCGATTTCAGTTCTTCCAAGGAAGCCCCACGGGTTTCCATTTCGTCAACTTCATTTAGAAATTTATTTCGGATAAGGCGGACGGGAACCAATTGTTTCAAAGTAAGTTTGGTGTCGCCATCCTTGGCTTCGATGATTTTTTGTTTAAAAACGGGGTGTGCCGACGATTCGTCAGAAGCTGCAAAACGACTTCCCACCTGCACACCATCAGCGCCAAGCGCAAAAGCAGCAAGCATTTGGCGGCCTGTGGCAATTCCACCGGCAGCAATCAACGGGATATTTACGGTTTTCCTGATCAATGGAATCAAGGCCATCGTAGTAGTTTCCTCGGCGCCATTGTGGCCACCGGCTTCAAAACCTTCGGCAACAATAGCATCCACACCGGCTTCCTGCGACTTGACGGCAAATTTTGCATTGGCAATCACGTGAACCACCGTAATTCCATTTTCTTTAAACAAACCTGTCCATTTTTTTGGATTTCCTGCCGAGGTAAACACAATCTTTACTTTTTCGTTTAAAACAATCTTCACGATTTCGTCCATCTGCGGGTAAAGCAGCGGTAGGTTTACACCCCAGGGTTTGATGGTGGTGGCTTTCATCTTTTTGATGTGATGCTCAAAAACATCAGGATACATCGAGCCGGCACCAATGAGGCCAAGCCCGCCGGCATTTGAAACCGCCGAAGCTAATTTCCATCCCGAGCACCAGATCATTCCTGCCTGGATAATCGGGTATTTTATCCCGAAAAGTTCTGTGATTTTTGTTTTCATTTATTTCTAGTCAGTTTTGGTTTATGCTTTTATTGATTTTCCCCGGAGTTTACTCATTTCCTGATCTCCGTTTTCCCACTGTCGCGGTGAGTTTCGGCACTTCCATTAAAAATGTAACGATCGGTTTTGATGTAGTAAATCAGGAGGATCTAATTTTTACTATCACAGGATAAAACGGTAAAACGCGAATTGATGATTCTTCCAAAATAAAAACAGGATAGCAAAAATACTATGGCTGGTCTTTTCCAACATCAACTACTTTTTAGAATTTGCTCATTTGCCTTTTGTGAATTATTAATGACGGACGAATTTAATCCTGCTGCACTCAGGTCGTTTAGTTTACGCTGTAAAAAGCGCATTAAAAATTCTTACGGTGTCGGTTACCGCCAGATCGGGTTTGAGGGAAGTGTCGGAAATTCCCGAAACCACGCGGGTAATGTCATGATCTACAAGTCCTTTGGTGTTCCAGGTATTTCCGGAAGCAGCCGTTATATAGGCCGAATAGTTATGATGCCCCGATCCCGGACGTTCACCGATAATATGGATGATCCCCTTTCTTTTGCCTGAATTTCCTGCCTGGCCAAAAAGTATTTCTCCACAGGCATAACCTGCACGAACCCTTCCATGCCTGATGACAATATTGTCGT
>CAIYZW010000389.1 GCA_903930725.1 uncultured Bacteroidota bacterium | reverse complement strand
CCTTCGCAGGTAATAAAGCGTAACCATGGAGGTTCCATTGCCCACCAGCGCATTGTTGGCGTCGTTCCATTCGGGACGTTGGGTATTTAACCAGATGCCTGCCTCCGGAATAAAATTGCTGAGTTTTGAGAGTAATGTTGCCAGGATTTTTTCGGTGAGGTTGGCTTTATAAATCTGGTCGCCTGACTGATTTTTCAGCAACCTGGCATCAGCACCTAAAGATGCTGTCTGGCTATTTATTTTTTTATTTAATTCGGTATCAAAAACAACGGTGTCCTTTGGATTTTTTACAATTTCGTTGTACGATTTTATCCTGTAAGGAACATTTGCATACGTAAAAACTTCGGTTGTAAGTAAATTGTCTATTTTTCCGGGATGGAATTTATCCGAGAGTTCGAGTAATTTCTGGAGATAAATAATCTGATGATCTCCCCAATAACCAATGTACGACCAGGCATCGTGCGGATCGGGGCTTTCCCAGTCGAGACCATTGCGCATAATGCGGTAAGGGTTATATCCGTCAATGGTCGAAGCATTCACAAACTTACTTATAATGCCTTCGATAAATTCGGGATACGAAAAGCACAATGCTTCCCAATTTTGAAAAATATCACGCCAGTTTCCTTCGTAATTATATTTTACCGAGCCATCATCGTTTTTGGTTTCGATCGAAAACTGGTTCCATGGCCTGCTTGGGTCGCCGTGCCTGCGGCTAAAAGTGAGTGGCAAATATTCGTGGGTAATTCTTATCAAATCTGCATTTGCAGTTTTTTCTGCCAGAATTGTTAGTGCGGGATAGGTAATTTTATCAGGTAGATTTTCGAGCCAGGGTTGATATTCTCCTGCAACCATCTTATTTATTTGCCATAAATAAAGCCGGAAATCGTCTTTTTTTACAAGATAATTATCCGGGAAAACACCGCCCCGCATAATGTTAAAAAGCGTATTTGTAAAATGACGGGCGTAGCACAAATTTGTATTTGTCATCTGAAAACCATCGGCAAACGACACCATTTTTTTGAGGTTCAGCGTGCCCTGGTTTATATCAGATGTGATTAATTCCTCAGGATTCCAGGTGTTTTGGATGAACCGGCTCAGATTTGAAACATCGGCGCTGTCCTGATTTACTTCGGCAATTGTTAACCATTCATTTTTGCTGCCAATCGCTATGTCTATCTGCGCATTAATAAAATAGGCACCTCTGGCTGCTCTTATATCAACCTCCGGCTGGAGGGATAATCCGTTTTTAAACTTACTTATTTGCCTGTCGGAGACGAGTATTTTGCATGAATCACCAAATCCAACCGACCATACTGTGGTAGTTTTCAGCGCTTCGCTGGGTTCAGCCCTGTCAACGGGGATGGAGCTTAACATAAACAAACCTAAAGTGCTGCCTTCGATTCGTTCATTTTTTTTGTAGGCATCAAGCAAATTACTGTATTCATTTTGAAACCAGGAACCTGTGCCGTTGGGAAGAATATTCCGTATGCCATCCAGCACTTTGATGTTTAAAGCAGCAGTGCCATTATTGATTAAGCACGACTTTTTAACAAAACCAAACTTCTCGCTGTTGTACCATCCATACCTGAAACTCAGGCCAAGTTCGGTGTTAACTTCTTCGAAGATGATTTTATTGCCATAAATGCTTTTATAAAGGTTTCGGGTAATGTTGTATGCGTTTTTCGATTCGTCAGTGAATGGTGCCCAAAGAAATGTTTTGTCGTCTTTATCAACCAAAAAGTAGCTGCTGCTGCCGGTAATATTTTTATAGTCGTGAATTTTATCTTCGGTGTAATAAGGAAAGAGCGCGTTGTCGCGGTTTCTCCGACCTGCCGTGAGTGAGCCATTGCTCGAAATAAACATCCAGTGGTCGGAGTCGCTGACAATACTTATAAAGAAATCGGGCATTTCGTGGTAATTCTTAATCTGGTAAAACATCTCATTGTCAATTTCGACGAATTGACCTGAAATTTCAGATTGAATTGGATTTAATTCGTTTTTACCCAGATATATTTTTTCTGTGCTCATTCTCCTGTTTAATATTTAAAATTTTACTTCAAGAAATACCCTTCATTTGCTGATTCATAAAAGCGGTGATATTTTTACAACGTACTTAAAAATTCACACAATCGCTTGTTTTACTGTGAAATGAAATTAAAAAATGAGGCTGCTGATATTTTATTCACTTAAAATTTCGATAAAAAACTATGCCATCATCATTTGCGCAGCCTCATTATGATTTATTCTTTTTGATAAATTCTTACATAATCCACTTCCATAGTCTGCGGAAAACTATTGTCATCAATTCCCTTCATGCTACCCCAGG
>CAIYZW010000388.1 GCA_903930725.1 uncultured Bacteroidota bacterium | reverse complement strand
CTCTTCGGTTTTATTCACTTCAGGATGATCAATGTAAAAATCATGTGTAAACACCACGCCAATGGATTTAACCCGGCCATCCTCAAAAGTTGCTTTCGCAAATTGCGGGCAATTCATTACTTTTCCGTTCGCCGAAATAACTTTTGAGCCACAGGCAGCAATTTGCGGCGAAGCTGCTGCCGTTTCAATAAGCGGGGCAATCCAGCCATCGGCAAGTTCAGTATCGTTATCAAGAAAAACAACATACCCGCCTTTTGCTGCGGCAATTCCCTGGTTGCGGCCTTTGGTTGTTCCAACATTATGATCATTAAAAATGGGAATGATATCGGGATTTTCTGCACTGAGTTGTTGCAGCCATTCAGCAATTTCGGACGAAACTCCCATGTCAACAACAATTATTTCGTAAGGGATGTGGGTATGCATGAAAATGCTCTCAATGCAGCGCTGTGTTTCCGCTTTGCGCAGAAGCGAAAGCAGAATAATGGAAATAACAGGTTTATTTGTTCTGTTCATTGGCTTTGCGTTTTCGGGCTATGGCTTCCCGAAGAATGGAAGTGTAATCTTTTTTGAAATGTTTTTTGTAAATGCCCATATTTGCATCATGAATGCGCCTTCTGAGCAAGATTTCGGGCAAGACTTCATACGTTAAACCCAAATCTTTGGCACGGCTGAACCAGTCAATAAACTCGCCCAGCTCAAGTTTTTCGCTGAAAAACCCGACTTTCAAAAATGTCGCTTTTTTAATAAGCATGGCGCCAGCAAGAAAGCCCTGCATTTTTTCGAGCTCCGGTTTTAAATTGCTTTTATAATCATCAGGCAGCCCGGCGCTAATGAACTGCTCAACATAGCCTAAAACCATGTCGGTTCCGGGATTATTCTGAAGATATGAAAGTTGAATTTCAAGTTTATTTTCCGTCCACAGATCGTCGGCATCGAGAAAAGCCAGGTATTCGCCGGACGCATTGATAATCCCGGTGTTTCGTGCCGCTCCTGCACCTTTGTTTTCCTGACAGATCAAACGAACGAGTGGTTCAAATTGTCGGGCAACTTCAGTGCTATTATCGGTTGAGCCATCATCAACAACAATAATTCCGGCAGGTTTTACAGTTTGCGAAAGCACACTTCCGATGGCTTCGGCCAGATATTTTTCGGTATTAAAAACCGGGATGATTACTGTGATTTTTGGTGTCGGCATGCTGTATTTTATATCAATTTAATTTTTGGAAAAGTTGAAATCCCATTTTCAACGTTTTTTTTACGGCGTAAAATTGATTTCATAAAAACTTCGGCAACACCGCGTTTAATTTTTTCGAAATTATTGGAGTAATTTCCATCGTGTATGCGGTAAATTAAAGTTGTTTTCTCATTTTTTGAAAAGGCAATCCCATTTTCGATGGCGCGTGCAATCCAGTCGAAATCGCTGCTGTGATACGTTAAAGTTTCATCGAATTTGCCCACAATATCAAAAGCTTCTTTGCGAAACAGGCCACCGGAAAGTAGAAAATAATCACCCATTTCGTCGTAAAAGTTTGACAGAAGTGTTTTTTCTTGTTGTTGATGCAATGTTATGATTTTTCCGAAATCAACCTTTGCGGCAGGTTTTTGTAAGAGGTTTGCAAGCTGGATTTCTATTTTGTTTGCGGGCCATAAATCATCCTGATCGAGGAAAGCAACGAAATCGCCGTTAGCAATTTCGAGTCCGATATTGCGCCCGAAAGCCGGATTGCCTTTGTGTTCATTTTCGATGAGCCTGATTTTGCCGGGATATCTTTTTACAATTTCCATGGTTGAATCGCCCGAACCATCATCAACGACAATAATTTCATCCACCTGCCGGGTTTGATTAAAAACGCTTTGCAGCGCTTCGCCGATAAAAGATTCTCCGTTGTATGTTGGAATAATTACGCTAACCAGTGGGTTTTCGGTAGTTTCCATTATTGTTGTTTTTTTAGATAAAACTGTTTCACCTGTTCAATGTTGCCGAAAGCCGGAAGCGGCAAGTCTGTCGAAACTCCCGCCTTTCTTCGCCGGTCAAGCGATTTCTTGAAGGCTTTCAACACATAACTGTTGGTTATAGCTTTGTCTTTTGTAATATTATTGCTGTGCTGACGATACAATTGAACGATTTCGGTCGTTACATGAACGTTGATACCGGCCTCCATTACCCGGTAAAACCAGTCCGAATCCTCAGCCAGCATCATTCCGGTGTCGAACCCCCCAATTTTTCCGAAAACGCTTTTCCGCATCAGCGTACAGCCCAACTGAAGTACAGGTGCACTTTTTCCGCATGAAATCTGGTCGTCGGTTACTTCATTCCAGTTCTCAAATGGGAGAGGCAACAAAAATCCGATTACAATTTCCGTTTCGGGGTTTTGGTGTAAAAAAGCTGTTTGCAATTTTAATTTGTCAGGCAGCCACACATCATCGGCATCAATAAAGCTGATAAGTTCGCCGGTGGCTAATTCGATCCCTTTGTTTCGTGTTGCGGAAATCCCTGAATTTTGCTGGTAAAAATAATGGATGTTTCCTGCCAGGTTTTTCACCACATCAGCGGTTCCATCGGTTGAACCATCATCAACAACAATAATTTCGAGCGGCTCGTAATTTTGGTTGAGCACACTTTGGATGGCTTCGGCAATAAAACGTTCGCCGTTAAAAACCGGGATTATTACGCTGATTTTGTTCATTTTAAAAGCTCCTTTTTTCGTACAACCGATGCCCGGAGCGCAACTAAAAGATTTTGGTTGTTTTTATCAACATCCATCGAAATATTCCGGTCGTGGATTCTTTTTCGCAGCAATACCTGCGGGAGCATGATCGAAGGAATTTTAAGGTCGGTGGCACGGCTGTACCAGTCCACATCCTCGGCGGTACGAAGTGCATTGTTAAAATATCCAACCTTATCGAAAACTGTTTTCCGGGCAACCAAGCTTTCCATAATCATTGCTGGATGGTCCCCAACGAGTAAATGCCTGCGAAAGCCTTCGGGGATTCCCGATCCCGGTTCCAGAAAGAAAGTTCTTAAACAATTCGTGAACATAATTTCGGGATGTCCGATCAGGTAATTCATTTGTAGAGTAAGTTTATCCGGAGTCCACAAATCGTCGTGCGACAGGAAAGCTACAAAATCGGCAGTTGCCGCCCTGATGCCTGTGTTATAACCATCAGAAACACCCTTTCCAGCCTGCTGCAAAATGCTGATGGGGCTAAATTCATGGGCAATTTCGAGGGTCTTGTCCTGTGAATTTCCATCAACAAGTATTATTTCGAAGGGGCGGTAGCTTTGCGCCATAATGCTATCCAAAGCTTGCCGGATAAAGCGTTCGCCGTCTTTAACGATCATAATTATGCTTACCAGAGGACAGTTTACAGTTTTCATAAAAAATAATGTTTTATGATAAATGATTTATGATTTGGTTTGCCAGTATTCGAAAAGTTTATCAAAATTACCAAGTTTCGGAACATTCCTGAAGTTTTCGTCCCCGGATTTACGTCGTCGGTCTAGTGATTTTTTGTAGGCTTTAAGCATGTAAAAATTCGATAGTTTCCGGTCGTTTGTAATATTCTTAGCATGCATGGTGTAAAACTGTACAATGTCTTTATGCACCAAAATTTCGATGCCGGCTTCCCGTGCGCGGATTAACCAGTCGAGGTCTTCGGCTGTTGGCATTTCTTCATCAAATAAACCAACTTTTTGGAATACCTCTTTTTTGATAAGTGTGCAGCCCAACTGTGTTGCAAACAGGCCTTTCATATTTTCGAGGTTCATCGTACATAATTTTTCGAAACCTAAAAACGGGCTTTGTATCAGAAGGCCCATAGCTAGTTCAACCTCCGGATTATTTTCGAAAAGCAGGGTTTGGACTTCAAGTTTGTTTTTTGCCCACACATCGTCGGCATCAATAAAAGTGATTAAATCGCCTTTAGCCTTCGTAACCCCTGCGTTTCGGGCAACAGCAATACCGCTGTTTTTCTGATAAAAATAGCGGATGTTGCCTTCAAATATTTTTACCAAAGCAGCCGTTCCATCGGTTGAGCCATCATCAATCACAATAATTTCGAGTGGCTCATAATTTTGTTTGAGCACACTCAGGATGGCTTCGGACATGAAACGTTCGCCGTTAAATACCGGGATTATTACACTAACCAATGGATTTTTGGTATCTTTCATATTGTATTATTTGGAAGCCCAATATTCCATAATTTCATCAACATTTTTAAAATCAAGAAGTGAAGAACCAGTGTTTAATCCGGCTTTTCGCCGTCTGTCGAGCGATTTCTTAAAGGCTTTAAGCAGAAACAGCATTACCTGGCTTTTGTCGTGGGTAATATTTTTGTCGTGCAAACGATAAAATTGTACAATCTCCTTGTTGATTCTAACTTTAATATCAGCTTCACGCACCCTGAAAAACCAGTCTGTATCTTCGGAAAGAGTTAATTCTTCATCAAAAACTCCGATTTTATCGAAAACACTTTTCTTTACCAAAATACTGCCAAGCGACAGCACCAGAGCGCCTTTGTTATTGGTTTCCTGCACGGCATCAATACTTGCCTGATTTACCGTTCGAACCGGAAGCAAAAAACCTATCACAACTTCTGTTTCAGGAAACTGGTTAAATTGTTCCATTTGCAGCGATAGTTTGTTATCCACCCAAACATCGTCGTCATCAATAAAAGCAATTTGCCCGCTTTTGGCAAGGCTTAGCCCCATGTTCCGGGCAGCAGCGGTCCCGCCATTTTGCTTGTAAAAATAACGGATGTTACCTTCAATACTTTTTACCAAATCAGCAGTTCCATCGGTTGAGCCATCATCAATCACAATAATTTCGAGCGGCTCATAATTTTGGTTAAGCACACTTTGGATGGCTTCGGCAATAAAACGCTCGCCATTAAAAACCGGGATTATTACGCTGATGAGTGGCTTATTCATAGTTTGCAAATCTAATCTTTCGATTGCCAGAATTTTAAAACATCTTCGGCATTATTCAGTTTTGGAAGATTTAAAACCGCCCCCTGACCTTCGGCTTTCCGGCGGTTGAGCGATTTTTTGTGAATTTTGAGCAAAGATAAGTTTACAAGCGCCTGATTGTTGGAAATATTCCTGCCATGCAACCTGTAAAACTGAACAATTTCTTTGTGGATAATTATTTGAACCGCTGCCTCCCGTGCCCGCAAAAACCAGTCAATGTCCTCGCCCGACTGCAAGGTTTCGTCAAATTTTCCAACCCTGGTAAAAGCGCTTTTACGAAACAACGAAGCGCCCAGGCTCAACATAAACAACCCGCTGAGGTTGGCCTGGGCCGTGGCTTCATCAATTTTTAGCGACATTTGGATTTTGTGCGTAAAACCAATTGTTGCCTCAATTTCCGGCCTATTTTCGAGAATCCCGGTTTGCCTCGAAAGTTTGTTTTTTACCCACACATCGTCGGCATCGAGGAAGGCAACAAATTTTCCGGTGGCCAGTTCGATTCCCTGATTCCGGGCGGCTGCCGGGCCTTTTCGTTCCTGATAAAAATAGTTGACGTCTTTACCTGCCATCTTCACCATTTCGGCGGTGTTGTCGGTGGAACCATCATCAATAATAATAAGTTCCAGAGGCTCGTAATGCTGATCGAAAACACTTTCGATAGCTTCCGAAATAAAGGCTGCACCATTATAAACCGGAATAATTACGCTGATTTTTGGACGATTGGCGGTAGTTATTTTAATTTCGGATTCCTCGGTTTCGATGGTGCCTGAGCGTTTTCGCTCGAGTTTCTTTTTAAAAACTTTGAGCGCGTTCAACTCTACCAGGCTTTTCCCTTTGGTCATGTT
>CAIYZW010000387.1 GCA_903930725.1 uncultured Bacteroidota bacterium | reverse complement strand
GACCTCCTGCTCCCAAAGCAGGCGCGATAACCGGACTACGCTATACCCCGAAAATCTTCAAAACAATCTGGCGGAGAGAGGGGGATTCGAACCCCCGGTACCCGTATTAAGGTACGACAGTTTAGCAAACTGTTGGTTTCAGCCGCTCACCCACCTCTCCGGGTATTTAATGCCGAATTTTGAAATCTTCAAAAAAAACAAGCTAAAAAGAACAAATCCCAAACCCTTCTTTCACAAACCTCTTTTTGTTTTGGGGTTGCAAAAATAGAAATTACTACCTGAATACCAAACATTTTTTTTACCCAAATCAATATTTCTGATAAATTGTTTGATTTCAGACTTCTAAAACATGAAATTATTCGGAATTTATATTACAGGGATTTGGATTTAAACAGTTTCTAAATTACTCAAAACTAAGATTATTCGCAAAATTATTAGCATTTTTGCTTTTCAATTTTTAATGATAATTCACTTTTAAAAAAATATTCAAATGAGCGGAAAAACTTTTGTCGAAAAAATTTTTAATGCGGAAAAAGGCAGTATTGTCTTTAAAAAACCCGATATTATTCTCACCCACGACAATACTTCGAGTATTGCAGGCACTTTTAAACAAATGAACGGTCAGCAGGTTTACGATCCCGACCAATTGCTCATCGTCCTCGACCACAACGCCCCGCCAACCAGTTCAAAACTGGCAAACCAGTATCAGAAAATCCGTGATATTGTTAAGGAACAGGGCATTAAAAACTTTTATGACATCGGCCGAGGAATCTGTCATCAAATTATGTCCTACCATGCAAAACCAGGGCTGGTAATTGTTGGCAGCGATAGCCACACCTGCACTGCCGGCGCTTTTAACGCTTTTGCCGCCGGTATTGACCGTACCGAATCGGCTGGTTTATGGAAACAAGGTGAGACCTGGTTTCGCGTTCCGGAGTCTATCAAAATCACTTTAACCGGAAAATTACCTGAAGGCGTTTTTGCAAAAGACCTTTCGCTCTGGATTATTGGCATGATTGGTTCAAGCGGTGCCGATTACATGTCGGTTGAATATCATGGCAGTGGTGTAAAAACACTTTCGGTTTCCGACAGGATGACCGTGGCAAATCTTGCCTCCGAAATGGGTGCGAAAAATGCTGTTTTTCCTGCTGATGAAGTACTCGATGTTTTCTTTAACGAGAAAACAAGCGGTGTTTGGGCTGATGATGACGCCATTTATCTAAAAGAATACGAAATAAATCTGAGCGAACTTTTCCCAGTGGTTGCAGCTCCCCATCATGTTGACAATGTAAAATCGCTGTCGGCCGTACAAGGGACGAAAATCCACCAGGCACTTGTGGGAACCTGCACCAATGGCCGCCTTGAAGATTTGGTTGAAGTAGCCAAAGTTTTGAAAGGAAAACAACTTCCTGCTAATGTTCAGATGCTGATTATTCCGGCATCAAAGGAAATTTACCTCCAGGCAATGAAAGATGGGCTGATCGAAATATTTATGGATGCCGGTGCACAACTCCTGTCAACTTCGTGTGGCCCGTGTCTTGGCACAGGGCAGGGAATTCCTGCCGATGGATGGAATGTGATTTCTACGGCTAACCGCAACTTTAAAGGCAGGATGGGAAACAAGGAATCGAACATTTATCTGGCTTCACCGGCAGCCGTGGCATGGTCAGCTTTAAAAGGCGAAATTACCGACCCGAGAGGCATTAAAGCAAACGATGTTTTCCCGTATCAAATCGAGCAAAGCTCGACAAATGAGGTAAAAGCCGGCGATGACCGCCTGTTTGAAAAAGTCTGGAATTATGCCGATGTCGACAACCTCAATACAGACCAGATGTTCGCAGGAAACCTCACTTATAACGTTTTATCCACCGAACCCGAAAAAATTCTGCCTTCACTCTTTAAAGGCTTCGATGATAGTTTTGCCGAAAGGGTTCAAAAAGAAGACATCTTAATTGCCGGAGCCAATTTTGGTTGTGGAAGTTCGCGCGAACACCCTGCTGTTGGGCTGGCTTTTGCTGGTGTAAAAGCTGTAATTTGCAAATCGGTAAACAGGATATTCTTTCGCTCGGCAGTAAATCAGTGTTTGCCTATTAACCTGGTTCCTGAGGCTGTTGATGCTTACAAAGCTGGCGATAAAGTT
>CAIYZW010000386.1 GCA_903930725.1 uncultured Bacteroidota bacterium | reverse complement strand
GTTATACAATGCTTTTTATTTCTCCGATAAAAGTCAGTATTCTAATTTTTTGCTATCGAATCTGGAATTTGAACTGGCGTTTTTGGAACAAATTTTATGTCTTCCCGGGTCACATTTCCATCTTTGGCAATATTAAGTAAAATCGACTGATAAGGATCAAAGCGAAGTACGACTGGCTGGCTTTTTCCATTAAAATTAATAGTTACATTTTGAACTATGGTTGAATCCTGGAACGACTGGCCATACTTTAGGGGATATTTTAAAGCTTTACTTGTAGGGTTTGCCAGGAAGATTATTGCCGATTCACCATTTGTGCGACACCAGAACTCCGGTAGGTTTTCTCCCTCAATCAAAGGTTTGCAATTGATTACCTGCATCAATTCTTCTTTTACATTTGGAAGCTGAACAAGCGTTTCGAGCATTTCGTCAAATTCCTCATCTTTGATGAAACCGGCTTCCACGGGTTTGTTTTTCAAACATACCGGCAAGCCTTTTTCCGCAAGTTTAAGGACCGTTTCAAGAGATTCTTTATCCAGGTTTTTAGCATCAATGTAAAGTGCATTAAATGACAGGTCGTTGATAAGAAGTTTTTTACCAACAACTTCACCCTTTCTCAAAAAGTCAGTGTTTACCCATAGCGGATGGTAACCTTCAAGTTCGGAGTTGAGGTATTCGTAACGCATTTCATAAGTTCCCCAGGCCCATGGCAACTGAAGTTCTTTGGGTAATTCGCCGGCAATCCAGGCATCTTCCAACGGCAAATACACCGCAATATCGGAGTAAGTTTTACCGAAACGCATCTTTTCGGTAACTTTGGTCATGTAATCGTTAAAAGCAGGAATTTCTTCGGTCAGGCTGCCTTTGGTGCCGACATGCACGCTTGCATAAAAATAAATCGTATCAATTCCGATAGGATTAAAAGGCGTACCATGCCAGAAAATCTGATTAACGCCATTGGCAAAAAGGGCATCGGCTACCAATTTAAGGTCGGCAGTTTGTTCTTTCCGGATATTTTCGGCCGGCCAGCCATAAAGACAGGTGAAGGTTTCGGAGGAAACGTAAGGTTTTTTTGAAAGAGCGGCAGCTGAGGCAGGGATTTTTGAAAAATTTGGCTCGTAAAGCATGGCTTCGGTTTCCGGAACATCCACCGAGGCATAAGCTCTGATAAGGTCAGTAGGCGAACCGGAGCATTGCACGCGGCTGATGGAATTTAATTCGTGTGCTTTTTTGTTAAATGGAAGGTAAAATTCGTTCAACACCAAATCGGCTACAAGTTTCATATAATCGTAACGAGGGCCGGAATTATAGCCTGCATAAATACTGTCCATGAAAGGTTTTATATCGTAACCATATTTCTCAACAAACAAGCTATCAAATCCAGTAGTCCAGATGAATTTGGAATCAACTTCCCACGAATCGCAAAATAGTGCCGATTGCGCTCCTTTAAGCGCAGGAGCGATTGCATTTCCCATCACTATGGCGTAGCGTTCAAAAGCTTCCTGGTTCAGATGATCGAGAACGTTTCCTGTGTCGGGGTGCGTCCACGAAAGACGCAAAGGTTGTTTGAAACTGCTGTCGCCCCAAATTTTTGTGCGGTCGGCATCGCTTACAAAAGTGCCTCCAAATGGCCAAAGTGTACCAAAAGTAAAATCGCAGCCAAGTCCCAAACTGTCAGCACAGGTTTTGGCGTAGATTACCATTTCCTGCCATTCCGGGCCAAGCCATTCAAAACGTTCGGCTTCTGGATTACGGTTTACTGGATAAATAAAGGCGATTTCGACTCCTCCAAAATTGTTTTTCTTCAGCCAAACCAATTGGTTTTTGATATCAGCTTTGGTAAATTTTGAAGCATTCCACCACCACCGGGTGTAAGGCTTGCAACTTTTATAGGTTGTAATGTCAGGTCT
>CAIYZW010000385.1 GCA_903930725.1 uncultured Bacteroidota bacterium | reverse complement strand
TTATGAAAGGCAAGCATTTCGGTAATGTTAATGTTGGATAAAATGTCGGCATTATGAACAAGAAATGGCTGATTATCATCAAAAAACCAGACTGCTTTTTTTAAACCTCCACCGGTGTCAAGAAGCATTTCGCGCTCCTCCGAAAACTTAATGTCAATCCCAAATGAATGATTTTGGTTAACAAAATCAATCACTTTATCTGCAAAATGATGGACGTTTATGATGATCTGAGTGATTCCAGCTATTTTTAATCTCAGGATAAGCCATTCGAGTGCTGGTTTTCCGTTGATAGGGACAAGCGCCTTTGGGAGTTCATTGGTCAGTGGAAGTAATCTTGTGCCCAGTCCGGCAGCAAAAATCATGGCTTTCATCGGGGGAATTTAAAAGATGAATGAATATTTCATTTCAGTTTTTCTGGCTTGCATAATTTCTCTTTCGAATCGGAGGTTTGCTTGCAGTTCCGGCACTCAAATTTATCCTTTGCGGAATGTTTGGGTTTATCGCTTTTACAAAGTTTTTTCGACATTGTTTTCGTTTTGCGTTAAACCGATAAACACCTTAAATTTTTTCTTGTTCACGATGCTTTACTACTAATTTGATTCCTGCATGGTTTTGTAGCTTTTGGGCGAGTTTACCAGCGCAATAAACCGAGCGATGTTGCCCGCCGGTGCAGCCAAAACTTACCATTAGACTGGAAAAGCTTCGGGCAGTGTAAACTTTAATTGAGCCTTGAACCATCTGAAACGCATTTTCGATAAATTCGCTCACTTCTGCAAAACCTTGTAAATAGGTTGCAACCTGAACATCCAGGCCTGTCAGTTTTTTATATTCTTCATATCTTCCAGGATTGGGTAAACCCCGGCAATCGAAAACAAAGCCGCCGCCATTTCCGCTTAAATCGACGGGAATGCCGCGTTTATACGAAAAACTATTGATTTCGACATTTAACACCGTTGTAAACGTTTTTTCGACTGCTTTATCAGTTGTTAGAAATTCAAGGCATTTCTTCAATTCGGTGAGGTTTGATGGGATTTTGTCGCTTTCGAGAAGCCATTTTACGTTTTCGATGGCTTTTGGAATGCTTTGGATAAAATGTTGTTTCTTTTCAAAAAGCCCTCTAAAGCCATAAGCACCAAGTGTTTGCAAAACTCTGATTAGCGCAAAAAGATAATAGTGGTGCCTGAAATGGATTATACTTTCAGGCTCAATTTTTTCGATTTTTCCAAGATAATAATCCAAAAGATTTTCACGGATATCAAAAGGTAGGTCGGCACGAGCCTGGAATAGGAGGGAGGCAAGGTCGTAATGCAGCGGGCCTCTTCTTCCTCCCTGAAAATCAATGTAAAATAATTTGCCAGCTTTTAGCATCACATTGCGGGCCTGGAAATCGCGATAAGCGAAATATTTGTTGTCGGTTTTCATCAGCATCGCCGAAAATGCTTTAAAATCGTTTTCGAGCAAATACTCATCAAATGGAATTTGAAGGGGTTTCAAAAAATTGTATTTAAAATAATTCAAATCCCAAAGGTAGGCCTGCTGGTCGAATTCCGGTACCGGGTAACACCACGAAAAATCTACCGATTTACCTGCAATCATCTGGAATTGAATTAAATCGTCGAGCATTTTTTGGTAATATCCTAAAAACTCATCCGAAATTCCATTCTTTTGTCTGATTGCTGCAAGTTTGTCGAACAGTAGAGTATCGCCCAAATCATCAAGCAAGTAGCTTTGACAATCTTCACTCACCAAAAAGACTTCAGGAACGTTCATTCCTTTTTCGCTAAAATGGCGACATAGCCTTATGAATGCCTGGTTTTCGGTTTTATTGTCGTTGTAGGCACCAATTGCCGAATAAGAATTTCCGGTAATGCGGAAATATTTGCGGTTTGAACCTGATGAGGGTAATTCGTTGAGTGATTCAGGCTGTTCATTACACCAGGTAAAAAATAGAACGCTTAACTTTTTATGAATTTTTTCGTCCAAAATGGTATGATTTTTATTAGCCAAAAATACTTATTTCGGGGTAACCGGGTTTTTACATTTGGTTAACACAACCGTTAAACTTAGTTAAATGTAAATTGGCTTATTTTTGCGGCAAAGTAGTTAGTCCTATTTTTGCATGAATAATTGAATAATTTAAAACTTTTAAAATATGAAACACGTATTTAGTATTTCGCTTTTTGTGACATTCACAATTTTATTTTTTGGCACACATCAACAGGTTGTCGCACAGAGTGCCATACCAAATGGTATCGAAGTCGGCAACGAAGTTGGTCAGGATCTTGGCGATTTTGAATCATACAGCCCTGATAGCACACTTTTAAAACTTTCGCAGCTCCGCGGGAAAATGGTTTTGGTGGTAATGTGGAACTCGCTCTGCGGGCATTGTGTTACCGAGAATGCCAAGTTTATTAAAACCTACGAAAAATACCGTAACACAAAATTTAAAAAGGGAAACGGTTTCGACGTTTTTGCCATTGGTCTTGATAAAGAGCGCGCTACTTGGGTAGATGCAGTTGAGAAGCAAGGTTATCCCTGGTCGCACAATGTTTATGTTTTAGATAGCTGGAAAGATGCAGATATCAGGTTTTTTGGCGTAAAAAATCTCCCCGGTACATTTTTGATTGATGGAAATGGCATTGTTTTATCAAAAACATTTACCGCTGAAGAACTCGAAACAACACTTGAGAAATACATTGCAAATTAATTCCAATATTTTCGTCAACTTATTTGGGTGTTTTAAAAATTAGTGTACTTTTGCAGGCCTAAAATTAAGTAAGTTCATTAGGCTCAAGTAAAATAAGGACAAATAATTAACATAAAAATGGCAAATCATAAATCATCATTAAAGAGAATCAGGTCCAACAGATTAAGAAGAGTAAGCAACAGGTATTTTTCGAAAACCATGCGTAATGCCATCAAAGAATTTAGAAGCCTGACCGATAAAGCAATAGCCGGCGAGCAATTGCCTAAAATAGTTTCGCTGATTGACAAAAATGCAAAACGTGCTGTAATTCACAAAAATAAGGCTTCAAACCTAAAATCGAAGTTGACGAGGAAACTCAATGCACTTGCCTAAAAGGTAAGGTGAAAATATATTAAAGCCTCTTCTGTTTTTACAGGAGGGGCTTTTTATTTGCATGAAATTTATATTTTCGCAGTAAAAATATTCCGGAGCTATGGAAAATCAATACGTCGAAAAGAACTCCATCAAGTTTTGGGCTGAAAACGACCGACCACGCGAAAAACTCCTGTTAAAAGGAAAACCCTCACTCAGCGATGCCGAATTGATTGCCGTTTTAATTGGTTCTGGCAATCGGGACGAATCGGCTGTTGAACTTTCGAAGCGGATTTTGAAAAGTGTTGGCGATAATCTCATCGAATTGTCGCGGCTCTCGGTGAATGACCTTCAAAAGTTTAAAGGAATTGGCGAAGCAAAAGCCATCAGCATTGTTTCGGCCATGGAATTAGGCCGGCGGCGGCGGGGTGCCGAAGCACTTGAACGTAAAAAAGTATCGACCAGCAGCGATGCTTTCGAGATGTTTCAGATGAAAATCGGCGATTTGCTTTACGAACAATTTGCAGTTATTTTATTAAACCGGGCCAACGAGGTAATTCAAACGGTTGTTGTTAGCGATGGTGGCGTTTCCGGCACTGTTGCTGACCCAAAAAGAATTTTTAAGCATGCCCTCGAAAGCAACGCTGCATCAATTATTCTCGGTCATAATCATCCATCCGGAAATTTGCGACCCAGCGAATCGGATATAAAACTCACCAAAAAAATTAAAGAAGCAGGAATATTGCTCGACATCAATGTGTTGGATCATATTATTGTCGGAATCGAAAAATATTTCAGTTTTGCCGACGAAGGTTTGATTTGATTCCTGAAATGACCGGCTTAATGTTTCTTCCAGGGACAAAAGGTTTTCAGTAAATTTGCATTCAGGATTAAATGACTGGTTATAAACAATAAATCAATCAGTTACAGCATATTTTATCATTTCTTCATAAATGTACTGCCATCCAGCCCAGCGGTCGAGGTTGCTCAGTGACTCGTTATGCCAGAGGCTGATAAAAGTTCCGTTAACAGCCTTTACTTCATCAATAACGGCTTTAACTTTTGTTAAGCCCTCTTCTGGTGTTAGTTGCTGATAATCTTTCAAAGTGCCGTCCATCACCTGGAAGGGGTGAATATTAAGTTTGGTTTCTGTTTCAAGATCAAGATCATAAAAAGGGTATGTGTTGCAGATACCTGCACGGAAGCCTGTTTCGGAAGCATAACCCATGGTGTAATCGTCGGTAATGTCGAGGTTTATAAGATTGCGGTAAGTTGTGGGGAAGTTTAGTTTTAAAAAATGCTGCCTGCTTTTTGTGATCTCACGGTTAAGGATTTTTGCCAGGGTTTCGATCTCAATCTTCAATTTTTTACTGCTCAAATTTGAATCATACGAAGGATGAATCCCAACTTCGGCATAATCGGCCAATGATTTGATCAACCGCTGAAAGCTCAAATTATTTACCGGGATATTTTTGTCGAATTCGGCATATTCGGCAAATAAAATGAAATAAAGCGGCTTCAGATTGTAATGTTTTTGGAGCTGAAGCTGTAAATCATACGTATCAAAAGGGTCTTTTTTAAGATCAGTCAGGACTTTTGCACGTTCGATAATTTGTGAAAAATCAAATTTTAAAAATGATTTTATAAAACCTCCAACAGTTCGAACGGTTCCTTTAAGCCGGTAAGAGTAGGCCGCATCAATGTCAATTGTTGGGATAAATTTGTAAACACGTGTTTTGAATACAACCTCCGGAAAGTAGTTGCTGATAATTGTTTTTATATTTTCGGCCCAGATATTTACCACTGGTTTATTCAAAAAGCCATATTTGCTCGCAACGCTTTCGTGAGCATCAAAACGGCCAAAACGGTCTTTGATGTAGGGCAAATATTCCTCGTATCGCGTAACTAAGAAAAAGGCTGCAGCAAACGGGTCGAAAGGCAGCACAGATTTTTTATCGTAAACCGGATAAAAAGAAACATTTTTTTCAAATGATGAAAACCCAAGCTCCTGGCCTTCGATTCCTGACTCAAATAAAAGGTTTGAAGCGTTGAAAAAGATCCCGCAACCGGTATTTTTTTTACAATAACTGATTTTTGGTCCTGTAAAAGCCTTGATTTTTTCGACACTGGTGGTGAGCTCAAAAGGCACGCCCAGTAAAGTATTAAAATACAGTTTAAAAATGTATTGAACCCTTTTGGTGATTTTGTGAGTGTAAATCAGGATCATGCGAAAAGTGTTGGTGTGGATGCAAATGTAAGCAAATTCCTTTCCAACGAAGTTCTTTTAGTTGGTAGATTGGATAAAATTTGCCCCGCCAAAAAGCAAAAAAGCTGTACTTTTGAAAAAAATAATGCAGCACAAAAGCATGGAAAATTTTATCGTTTCGGCACGAAAATATCGCCCGGCAATCTTCGATTCGGTGGTTGGACAAGGCAATATTACAACAACTTTAAAAAACGCTATCCGTAATAAGCAACTGGCTCAGGCTTTTCTCTTTACTGGTCCAAGAGGTGTTGGAAAGACCACCTGCGCGCGTATCTTTGCCAAAACCATCAATTGCATGAACCTTGCCGAAAACATCGAGCCATGCGATAAATGCGAGTCTTGTGTTTCGTTTAATAAAAATGCCTCCTTTAACATTCATGAACTTGATGCCGCCTCCAATAATTCTGTCGAGGATATCCGTAATCTGGTTGATCAGGTCAGGATACCACCACAGGTTGGTCGTTACAAGGTATACATTATTGATGAGGTGCACATGCTGTCGACCAGTGCTTTTAATGCCTTTTTAAAAACCCTTGAAGAGCCACCGGAATACGCAAAGTTTATCCTTGCCACCACCGAAAAGCATAAAATTATTCCAACCATTCTTTCGCGTTGCCAGATTTATGATTTCCGCCGTATCAATGTGACGGATACTATTCATCATCTCAAATATGTTGCCCTGCAGGAGGGCGTTACCGCCGATGAAATGGCGCTCAACGTTATTGCCCAAAAAGCTGATGGCGCCTTACGCGATGCGCTTTCTATTTTCGACCAGCTTGTAAGTTTTGCCGGTAAAAATCTTAGTTATGAATTGGTTCGGCAGAATCTGAATGTTCTTGATTTTGAATATTTTATACAGATTACCGAATGCCTGATCAAAAACAACATTTCAAAATCGTTGCTCATTTTTGATGAAATTATCGAATCGGGTTTTGATGGACAGCACTTTTTGACCGGACTTGGCGATCATCTCCGGAATATCCTGGTTTGCAAAGATCCATCAACATTACGACTACTCGAAGTTGGCGACACCATCCGTGATGCTTTTCAAAAACAAGCTTCAAGTTGCCCAACCGAGTTTTTGTTAAGAGCACTCGATATTATCCAAAAAACCGATTTTAACTATAAAACCAGCAACAATAAAAGACTTCATCTCGAAATTGCGCTTTTGCAGATGGCTGCAATAATGCAACCCAAACAACCAAAAGCCGAGAATCAGCAAACTTTACTTGCTGATGAGAAAAAAAAAACTGAACTAACCAGCGAAAACACCGAAAAATCAAGCGTAAGCAATGTTTTGGGAACATCGCATCAGGAAATAAAAACACCTGTATCCATCAGTAAACCTGCTCCCGAAAAAGTGGTTACAAAAGCTGTTCCATCGCTGATGAAAGGTGCTTTGCCGGGTTCGATTTCGATAAAACAAGAGCCAAAGGCTGAAGCTCCAGAAGAAAAGGAAATTGAAAGCGATGTTTTTGATACCGATTCGGATGAATTTCAAAACGCCAAAGGTTTGATGATTGAGGATGTTGAAGATGCCTGGAAGGAATTTGCTGATATCATGGCAAATGGTCATCCAAATTTATTGAGCACGTTAAACGCCCGAAAACCTTATTTGGGCGAAGGCTTTGAAATTAAATTTGATGTTAGAAATTCCTTGCAGGAGAAGGAGATTAATCTGGTAAAAGGCGAAATGGCCGCATTTCTTCGCCACCGGCTTGGTAACAGGTTTATTCTAATCAAAATTGAGGTTAATACCGAAGTCGAAACCTTACGCCCATACCGGCCCGAGGAAATATTTAAACACATGGCTGATAAAAACCCTGCAATTATTAAACTACGGCAGCGGTTTGGCCTGGAACCCGATTATTAGATGGGAAGATGTTGAATGACTGAACAGAGAAAACAGTAAATCTATTTCGAAATTGCCCAGACTGGGAATTCGTTCAATTTAATATCAAAAACATAGATTCCGAGCAGGTAAGTCATCACAGTAATAATTGCGGCACAAATCAGGTTTAGAAAAAAGCCAGTCTTAGCCATTTGAGATACAGTAATCCTACCGGTTCCAAAAACAATAGCATTTGGGGGTGTTGCAACAGGAAGCATAAAAGCCATCGAAGCCGAAAGTGTTGCAGGCAGCATAAAGAGCAGCGGGTTTGTTTTTGTGCTTATGGCAATTCCGGCCAAAATCGGAAGAATCATTTCGGTTGTGGCTGTATTTGAGGTTAGTTCTGTAAGGAAGGTTATTAACAGGGCAATTGCTAAAATCACAAGAATTGGATTGAAATCTGCAACAAAAATAAGTTGTTCGCCAATCCAGCCAGAAAGTCCTGAGTCTTTAATTCCTGATGCAAGCGCAAATCCGCCTCCAAAAAGCAAAATAATATTCCAGGGAATTTTTGATGCAGTATCCCAGTCCATGATTCTTTTGGTGCCACTGGTTTTTGATGGAATGATAAAAAGTAAAACTGCCATAAAAACAGCCGCTGTTCCGTCATCCAAAAACGAACTGTTTGGGAAAACACCCGACCATCCCGGAATTTTAACCCATCCAAAATCTAAATCCAATCTAAAAATCCAAAGTAGCGCCACAAGGATAAAATCAACAAGTACAACCTTTTCCTCAAAACGAATCGGGCCTAAAGATTCTAACTGATCACGGAAAGTGTGTTTGTTTATGTTAACCCAATCTTGTTTTTTTGGTTTGTACATATAAAATAATAAAAACCAGGTACATATGAAAATCATAATGGCGATTGGGAAAGCGAAAAGCATCCATGAAGCAAATGAAATTTCGGGTGCTGAGGGAAAATAGATATGAAAAATCCTTACAAAAGAGAGATTTGGTGGTGTGCCAACAAGCGTCGCAATTCCTCCTATTGAGGCACCGTAAGCAACACCCAAAAGCAAGCCAGTCGAATAAACTTTAACCTGCTGTTCTCCAATAGCCTCTTCGAGTTTGTCAATGACCGATATTAAAATTGGCATCATCATCATGGCAGTTGCGGTATTCGACATCCACATCGAAATAAATGAAGTGGCCAGCATAAAACCCAACAAAATTCTTCCTGGGCTAACGCCGGTTATCATTAAAATATGAAGTGCAATACGCCGATGCAGATTCCATTTTTGCATGGCCAAAGCAATAATGAAACCACCCATAAACAGGAAAATTACACTGTTGAAGTACGTTGCCGATACAATTTTCATATCCATAATTCCGAGAAGTGGGAAAAGTGCAACCGGAAGCAAGGAAGTTACAGCCAACGGAACGGCTTCAGCAATCCACCAAACTGCCATAATCAGCGCCACAGCCAATGTGCGGGTTACAGCAACCTCGCCTGGCTGCAAATCGGCGAACAGAATGATAAACAGCGATATGGCCGGAGTAATGATAAAACTGATGATGTATTTGATTTTCAAATGGCAGAGTGTTTAAAATTTGACATAGAAAATGATCAACGAATGTAATACTTTCTATTGATTGTAACAATTTCGATTAATAATTTGCCCCAAAAATCGTCCGATTTTAGTTAGCTTTGCGGCAAATTTCGAAAAATATTTTTAATTAATGAGAAAATTAGCAGTTGTAGCATTTGGTGGAAACGCCTTATTGCAAAGTGGACAAAAAGGAACAATTGGCGAACAGGAACTGAATGCTTATGAAACCAGCGAAAAGTTGCTTGTCCTGATACGCGAAAAAAATTATCACCTCGTAATTACGCACGGAAACGGCCCACAGGTTGGTAATTTACTTTTAAACAACGCCGCAGGCAACAAAATGTATGGCCTTCCTGAGATGCCTCTCGACATTTGTGTGGCATATTCTCAGGGTTTTATTGGCTATATTATCGAGCAGCAATTGCGAAATGTTTTAATGGCCAACGATCTCGATCGTGATATCATCACAATTATTACCCAGGTTTTGGTAAACAAGGACGATCCGGCTTTTAAGAATCCTACAAAACCTATCGGCCCTTATTATACCAAGGAAGAAGCCGACATTATTCAAAAAGAGACAGGCTCGGTTTTTGCCGCCGACCCACGTGGCAGGGGATTTCGTAAAGTGGTGGCTTCACCACGTCCGTTGGTCATCAATAATAAAATTTCTATCGAAAAAATCGCAAGGCAGGGGACCATTGTTGTTGCTGTTGGTGGCGGTGGAATTCCTGTTTTTTATGTGGAGGAAAACAAACTTCAGGGTATAGATGCTGTGATAGATAAAGACCTTGCATCAGCGTTGCTGGCAGCGCAGATTAATGCCGATAAATTATTTATCCTCACGGATGTTCCAAAAGTTTGCGTTAATTATAACACGCCTCAGGAAAAATCACTGGACCGAATGAATATTTTTGAAGCAAAGCAATACCTTGCCGA
>CAIYZW010000384.1 GCA_903930725.1 uncultured Bacteroidota bacterium | reverse complement strand
CGATCTCCTGTGCCCAGGCTAAAGTACCCGAGGCATCCAATTTCAGGATAAACATACCGGTACCATATCCGACATCAAAAGCAGTTCCGCCAAAATCAACACTATTGGTAAATTCTCCGATTACATAAGCATTCCCCGAACCATCAACAGCAATGGATGTCGCCTTGTCACTGTATATCCCGCCATACGATCTGGCCCACAAAAAGTTGCCACTGGCATCTGTTTTCGTAATAAAAATATCATCACTCCCATTTGAAGTTAAGAAACTGGTGCCTGCGCCTGGATCAAAATCCATAGGATCGGTTGAATTAAACCCGCCAACGGTGTAAACGTTCCCCGAAGCATCGGTTTTTACACAATTTCCTGCAGAACCAACCGCACCAGCTCCACCAATGCCCTTTGCCCATTGAAAAGGTGGTTGCGAAGCAGGTGTTTCGTTGGTAACCACCAAAATACTCATGGTGGCTGTAGTTGCACACGGGCCGGCATTCGGCGTAAAAGTGTAAGTAATAGTCCCTGCGGCAGCCGTGCTGATAGCAGCGTTCCATGAACCTGTAATGCTGTTCAGCGAAGTAGTCGGTAATGTTCCAGGGGTAGTTCCAACGCCATATGGACCCAATTGGGTAAATGTAGGGGTTACATTTGCATTAACAAGAATGCTCATTGTTGCAGTTTTAGCGCATTGGCCCGCTGTGGGTGTAAATGTGTAAACAATAGTTCCTGCAGCAGCAGTGCTGATTGCAGCATTCCATGTACCTGTGATAGCAACAGGGCTGTTGGTGGAAGTAGTTGGCAAAGTACCCGGAGTCGCGTTCTGGCAATAAGGTCCTAATTGCGTGAAAGTGGGTGTAACCCTTATGTCGGTAACAGTTGCGCTTCCTGTCATTGGCGTAGTTCCCCCGGTTGATGTACCCGAAGCAGTATAGGTGCCTGCAGGCTGGCTGCCAAAACTGATAGCAGAACCTGTTGTACCTGTTCTAACAGTAGCACCTGGTGAAAGCGTATAGGTTACACCTGTCTCTGAGTTGGCCAAACCAACCTCTGCAGTGCCGGTGCACGACGAGCCGCCCCCGGTAACTGCATAAGCAATTGGAGCGCCTGCAGGAGGACCAGCAGGAAATGAAGCATCAACCTGGAGCAATGTTTGAGTAGGGTCCTCAACTGGACAATCGCAATCCCAATCCCAGTATGAATTAACACCTCCAGTTACTTCAAAGAGAATCTTCACTTCACTTCCAATGCAGGCCGTAAGATCGATAGGTGTGACAGTACCAGAAGTAAATGAACTCGAAGTTAGTTCATAATAAATAGTACCGGGTGCAGTTGTTTTAAAAACTTTTATGTGAAAAATGCCCAAAGTAGTTCCTCCTCCCGGGCTACCCCAATAACGAATTGTAAGTGCAGTGTTATCAGATGTTACCGTAAATGCCTGATACAAATTATTAGTAGCTAATGTCGATATTTGACCAACCTTAGTTAAAGCCCCGGCAGGGAAACCGCCAGGAGTATTAATAGCATAAGCCACCCCACTTGAAGTCCATCCTGCGGGGGTTCCGCTGTAGGGTGCGGTTTCAAAGCCTAAATTAATTTGTGCATTTGCCTGTATGCTTAGAAACAGCATGGCAACCATGCCCGCTATGATAAAGCATAGCTTTCTTGTAAAAAGTTCTTTCATGTGGTTTGGTTTTTAAGTGATTGCGTTTTTGATTTGCGGTAAAGATACATTGGCTCACCTCGGGTTTTCAAACCAAAATTCTTCAAAAGTAGGATGATCCACCTTCGATAACAGAGTTTATACAGCTGTATTACAGGATGTTGAAGTATTAAAATCGTCAATTACAAATGCAGCTTTTTCTATATATGTCGAGATAAAAACTTCAGTCCTTCCATATGTCTGTTTTTTTTGCATGTTAAACTG